>CAISKJ010000438.1 GCA_903885885.1 uncultured delta proteobacterium | reverse complement strand
CTCGGGCTCGACGAGCAGGCGATGCTGCTGCGCGCGCTCGAGGAGAAGACCTTTCGCCCCATGGGGAGCGACCGCGAGGTGAAGAGCGATTTTCAGCTCCTGGCGGGCACCAACCGCGACCTCGCCCAGCGCGTGCGCGAGGGGACCTTCCGCGACGACCTCCTCGCGCGCATCGAGCTGTGGACCTTCAAGCTCCCGGGCCTGCGCGAGCGCCCCGAAGACGTCGAGCCCAACCTCGACTTCGAACTCGAGCAGGCCACGCGCACCCTCGGCATGCGCGTCACCATGAACCGCGAGGCCCGCCAGCGCTTCGTGGCCTTCGCCACGTCGCCCGAGGCCGTGTGGAGCGGCAACTTCCGCGACTTCAACGCGGCGGTCACGCGCATGGCCACGCTCTCGCCGGGCGGCCGCATCGACGTCGCCACCGTTGACGACGAGCTCGCCCGCCTGCGCGCCCGCTGGGAGCTCTCGGCCCCGCGCGCGGCGCCCACGGACACCGCCCGCGGCGCGCCCGACGAGGCGGTCTTGCGCGAGGCGCTCGGCGAAGAAGGGGCGGCGGCGCTCGACCGCTTCGACCGCGCGCAGCTCGCCGACGTGATCCGCGTCTGCCGGTCGACGCCCACCCTCTCGGCGGCGGGGCGCGTCCTCTTCGCGGTGTCGCGCGAGGGCCGCACGAGCGTCAACGACGCCGATCGGCTGCGCAAATACCTCGCGCGGCATGGCCTCTCGTGGGAGTCGCTGCACCCCGCGGGCTGAGGGCCCGCGCGAACACACGTGAGGTGCTTGCGTTCTGACAACGTTTCATGCAGTCTCCCGCGCCCTGCCGGGCATCGTTGGTCCGGTACCCATCCACGGAGTGTACTGTCTTGTCGAACACCACGAACACGCCCGCGCCGGTTACCCCGGGCGACGCCGTCGTCTGCAAGCCCCTCGAGGTTCCCGTCGGTGACAAGGGCATCGAGCGCGCGATCAAGAACCTCAAGCGCAAGATGGCCGCCGAAGGCGTGCTGCGCGAGCTGAAGCGCCGCCGCCACTACATGAAGCCCTCGGTCAAGCGCCGCAAGAAGGCCAGCGAAGCCGCCCGCCGTCGCCGCAAGCGCACGCGCGCCGAAGCCGGCACCCCGTAGTCAACATTCTCGCGGTCGTTCGCAACCGCGATCAACCCATCGTCGATGACCGCCCCTGCAACTCGCAGGGAGGTCACCACCGATGTTCCTTCTCACCGTCCTGGATGGCACGGGCCGCACCTACGCGCGCCCGATCGAAGGCCCCACCAGCTTTGATCCTTCCGCGCTGCGCGGCGAGAGCCCCCATCGGGGGCCCTGGCTGTTGCAGCCCGACCCCTCACGGGGCGTCCTCGTCGTTCGCACACCCGAGCTCCAGGTGATCACCGAGCTCCGCCTCGACCAGCGCATCGTGGTGGGCGACCTCACGTTGCACCTCACGCGCCTCGACCTCGCGCGCACCGACCGCATCGTGGTCGCCCCTCGCCGCTCGGGCCTCTCGTTGCGCATCCGCGGCCGACGCCCGGTGTCGCTCGGGTACCGCCCCCTCGTCGTGGGCTCGTGGCACGGCTGCGACGTGGTGATCGACGACCCGTCGGTGAGCCATCGCCACTGCGAGGTGACGCCCCTCGGCGACGCCTGGGCCGTCTGGGACCTCGCGAGCACCAACGGCGTGCGCGTCGCCGGGGCGCGGGTTCCCTATGCGATCCTCGAGGCGGGCGCGACGCTCACCCTCGGGCGCACCCACGTCGAGTGCGTGCCCTGCGACGCGGCGGTCGCGCACGGGTCGGCCATCGTGGGCGCCTCGGCGGCCATCGACCGTCTGCGGCAGAGCATCGCCGACGTGGCCGACGCGCCGTACCCGGTGCTCATCGAGGGCGAGAGCGGCGTCGGCAAGGAGCTCGTCGCGCGCGAGATCCACGCCCGCAGCGGCCGACGCGGCGGCGCGCTCGTGTCGATCAACTGCGGCGCGATCGCCCCCGAGCTCATCGAGAGCGAGCTCTTCGGCCACGAGCGCGGGGCCTTCTCGGGCGCGCAGGCGCGGCGCCGCGGGCTCTTCGAAGAGGCCCACGACGGCACGCTCTTTCTCGACGAGATCGGCGAGCTCCCCATGGCGCTGCAGCCCAAGCTCTTGCGCGTGCTCGAGACCGGCGAGGTGCGGCGCGTGGGCGGTGAAGGAACCCACAAGGTGCGCGTGCGCGTGGTGAGCGCGACGCTGCGCGACCTCGACCAGCGCGTGCGCGACGGTCACTTTCGTCACGACCTGTTCTTCCGACTCCAAGACATGCGCGTGCGCGTGCCCCCGCTGCGCGAGCGCGTGGGCGACATTCCCGCGCTCGCCGACGCCCTGCTGCGGCGCATCGCCGACGAGACCGGGCGCCACCGCACGCTCGAAGACCGCGCCCTCGCGCGGCTCATGCTGTGGCGCTGGCCAGGCAACGTGCGCGAGCTCTTCGCCGCGCTCAAGCGCGCGGTCTTCGCGACGCCGGGCGCGGTGATCGGCGCCGACGACCTCGACCTCCCCGACGCGCTGCCGTACCTGAAATCGGGCGTGCGAGGCGTCCACGACGGCGACGCCGACCCTTGGCCCGAGCGCGTGCCCCACGGCGACCTCGCGGCCCTGCACTCGTACTGCAACGGCAACCTCACGCGCGTCGCCACCATCGCGGGGCTCGCGCGTTCGACGGTGCGCGCCCGCCTCGCCAAGGCTCGCGCAGCCGGTGGCTGCGAGCCCTAGCGAGGTCCTCTGGACACGCCCGCGGCGACCGTGCTGAACATCGTCGCGTGACCCTCGCTCCCACGGCTCCCACACACCGCGCGCTCACACAGTTCGAAGGCGACACCCTCCTGGTGCCGGGCTTCGTCACGGCGCACTCGCACGCGTTTCAGCGCGCCCTGCGCGGCACCACGCAGCGGGCACCGCGTGACACGGGCACCTTCTGGTCGTGGCGCGAGGCGATGTACCGGCTCGCCGACTCGCTCACGCCCGAATCGATCGAGGCCATCTCGCGCAAGGCCTTCGAGGAGCTGCGCGGCGCCGGTGTCGTGGCCGTGGGCGAGTTTCACTACGTGC
The DNA here is from genome assembly GCA_903885885.1 of uncultured delta proteobacterium. GTDB lineage: Bacteria > Myxococcota_A > Polyangia > Polyangiales > CAISKJ01. The sequence goes on along the minus strand of CAISKJ010000438.1, from coordinate 6,209 downwards.
ACCACCAGCGGGGAGGCGAGCCCTACGAAGACCGCACGGCGCTCGCCGACGCGGTGATTCGCGCGGCCCTCGACGCGGGGCTGCGCATCACGCTCTTGCGCACGGCCTACATGCGCGCGGGCGCGGGCAGAGGCCCCGAGGGGGCGCAGCGTCGCTTCAGTGACCCGTCGGTCGAGCGCGTGATCGACGACCTCGACGCGCTGCGCGCGCGCTGGGGGCACGACGCCCGGGTGCGCGTCGGCGTGGCGCCTCACTCGGTGCGCGCGGTGCCAGCCGACTGGATCACCGCGCTGCACGCGTACGCAAGCCGGCACGCGATGCCCTTTCACATGCACGTCGCCGAGGTCGAGGGCGAGGTCGTCGCGTGCCTCGAGGAGCACGGCCGTCGGCCCGTCGAGTTGCTCTCGGAGCTGGGCGTACTCGACGAGCGCTTCGTCGCCGTGCACGCCACCAACCTCGCGCCGCACGAGGCGCGGCTGCTCGGCGAGGCGCGCGCCTTCGCGTGCCTGTGCCCCACCACCGAGCGCGACCTCGGCGACGGCCTCGCCGACGTCGGCGCCCTGCGCGACGCCGGCGTCCGGCTGTGCAACGGCATCGACTCGCACGTGATCACCGACCCCATTGAAGAGGCCCGCGCGCTCGAGACGCACGAGCGATTGCGACTCCGGCGCAGGGTCACCTTCGCGCCGCGCGAGGAGCGCACGCCCGCCGAGCAGCTCCTCGTCGACGGCACCGTGCATGGTGCGCTCGCCTGCGGGTGGAGCGCGACGCTCGACGCGCGCGGCACCTCGTGGTCGCCGAGCACCTGCATCGACCTGCGGGCGACCGCGCTCGCCGACGTTCCGCGCGAAGGGGCGCTCGACGCGTTGATGTTCTCGGGCAGCGCGGCCTGCGTCGCGGGCGTGCGAGGGTGATACCGTCGCGAGCGTGATGAACAACGCCCCGCGCGAGACGGTGACGGCTGAGGGCCGAGGGCCTTCGAAGCGGCGCGAGCGCCCGTGGATGTTCGCGTTCGCGGCGGGCCTGTGGTGCCTCGTAGCGGGCGGCGCGGTGCAGATCTTCGCGTGGGAGGGGCACGTATTTCGCGGCGCGCTCCTGCACGTGGGCATCGTCGCGTCGTTCGCGCTCCTGACGTCGCGGCCCCTCGTCGATCGGGCGGCGCTGCGGCTCCTGGGGGTGCGCGGCCCGGTCGTCGCGTGGCGCGCGTACATGGTCGGCGCCCTCGCGCTCACCGTCTACGACGCGTACGCGATCAACTACGCGCTGCACGCTTCGTGGTCGTTCTTCGCGTGGTTCGGCCGCTTCTGGGAGCTCGAGCCCGAGGTGTTCGTCGTGCCCGTGGTGGTGAGCCTGGCGGCCTTCGGGCTCACGAAGCTCCCGGTCGTGGCGCGCCGCAGGCTGCGCGCGGAGGCGTGGCTCGCGCTCCTCGTCGCCCTCGCGCTACTCGGCGCGGGCTTCGCGCGCGCGCGGCGCAGCCCCGCCATCAACGAGTACGTACCGTCGCTCCCGAGCCTCGGCGAGATCCCCGCGGCGCCCGACGTCGGTCGATGGAACCCGCCGCGCGCCGACGAGCCCACGCGCGCCTTCACCGACTACGCCTTCGCGGGCGGCGTGGTGGTGCGGCGCTACGTGTTCACCGACCGCGCGCAGTGCGCGCTCCGCCTCGCGACGCGCGTCGCGCAGCTCCCCGTCGTGCTCTCGCCGCGCTCCGAAGACTTCGACGATTGTGGCTCGCGAGAGCTGCGGCACGACCCGCGCGCCGGGCTCTACGTGCTCACGCGCGAGGGGCGTTGGGGCGGGCGCACGGTGACCGCGTTTCGCGCCGACAGCGCCTCGCCGCTCTCCGAGGGGCGCGCCCAAATGGCCGCCTACCACGAGGCCTTCACGCTGCCCGGGAGCTGGCTGTGGGGCAGCGCCGCGCTGAGTGTCTTCGCGCTCGCGGCGATCGTCCGCGCGACGCGCGCCCGTCGCTCGCTCACCGACCTCACCGGGTGGCGGCAGGCGACGCTCCGCGACGACGGGATGCTCTCGCTCGACGACGATGGCGCGCTCGTTCCGTGCCCCTATGGCGCGCAGCTCACGGCAGGCCCCGTGCTGCTGCGCGCGGCGCCCGCGTCGACGTCGGGCGCGGCACCGTTTCGCGGCGGTGGCGCAACGCCCGAGCGCGACGACCTTCTGCAGGGCACCCTCGCCGACCTCGTCGCGGCGCGCGAGGCCGACGTCGATGCGTCGCACGCGCACGCGATCACCGCGGCGCTCCTGGCCGCGGCCCCGCTCGCCGCGGGCGCGCTCGAGGGATTGTTGTTCTGAGCGCGTCGACCGATCAGCGCAGCTCGACGCTCTGCGCGATGCGCACGGTCTCTTGCATCGGGAGGTCGCTCGCGATCGCGTAGCCGACGCCCTGCTGCTCGGTGAGCGTCACGTTGTAGCCGTGCGAAGAGACCATCATGTAGTGATGGCCGTGCATCTCTTGAACGTTCATGTCGGGGCGCACGAGGTTTCCGTCGAAGACGAACACCGTCACACGACGACCGCCGACGTCGTAGTAGAGCGCCGCGGCCATCTGGTCGCGCACGCTCGAGATGCGAGCCCCCACGAGGCGCGCCGACATGCCGCGGAACAGCACCGGGCGCACGGGGATGTCGAGCTTGCCGCGGAACCACTGGGCCACCTCGGCGGGGTCGCTGGCCTCGACCTCGGCGGGGAGCTCGCGCGCGTGGCGCTGCGCGACGTCTTCGATCACGGGCAGCACGCCCGCCTCGAGGGCCCTGGAGCTCGTGCGGTGGCCCGTCGCGAGCACTGCGCCGGCGAGGGCGGCGCCGGTGATGGCGAAGCCCAGCGCGTGCTTCTTTCTCTTCTGCGCGCTCTGCTCGATCTCGTGGGCGCGATCACACGCCTCGAGGGCTGCGGAGATTTTGAAGCGCAGCGCCGTCGGGGCGCACTCTTCTCGCAGGCCCGCCAGCGAGCGCTTGAGCGCCTTGAGCGAGTCGGCCTCGGCGCGGCAGCAGCCGCACCGCGCGAGGTGTGCCTCGACGTGCAGGGCGGCGCTCGCATCGAGCTCCTGGTCGACCCACGCGTCGAGCCAGCGCCTCGCCTCGTCGCAACCGAACATCATCCCAGACTCTCCTTACGGCGACGGAACGAGTCGAGGGACACGACCCCATCGTCGGGCCGCTCCTCCGTCGCTCGCTCCGGAACGATCCCGAGTTTTTGGGCGACGGCCTTGCGAGCCCGGTGCAGGCGCGACATCACGGTGCCCATCGGGCACCCCATCGCGTCGGCGACCTCGCGGTACGTCATCCCTTCGACATCGACGAGAACCAGCACCGTGCGAAAGTCTTCCGGCAGATCGTCGAGCACGCGCGCGACGGCCGCTTCGAGGAGGGGCTTCTCGACCATGCGCTCGGGGTCACGGCTGGGGTTCACCGAGGCCGCGCTCATCCAACCGTCGGACACGGGATCGGTCGCGCCCATCGACGCCACGTTGCTCTCGAGCGTCGTGCGGCGGTGCTTCGAGAAGAACACGTTGGTGAGGATCTTGAGGAGCCAGGCGCGCACGTTGGTGCCCGCCTCGTAGGAGTCGAAGAAGCGATAGGCCTTGATGACGCTGTCTTGCACCAGGTCGTCGGCGTCGCTCGGGTTGCGGGTGAGGCGCACCGCCGTGCGATACATCGCATCGAGGTGGGGGAGCACTTCGGCTTCGAAGCGACGTCTGCGCTGGGGGTCGGAAAGATTCATGTAGGGCCTCTGCTGACGCCGTAGAGAAGCATCGCAGTGAACCCGCGCAAGGGGGGCGCCTATTCCTGCTCGGGCGCACGAGCGGGCGACGGCCTGTGCGCGAGGGCCTCTTCTTCGAGGGTCTGCACCTTCGCCTCGAGCGACTCGACGCGTTGCTGCAACCTGCGCATCTCGCCCTGCATCGCCTGAATGTGACTGGTGGGGTTGATACCCTCCCAGAAGGTCTTCATGCGCTTGTCGGCCTCGTGCTGCCACTGGTCGAAGGCCACGCGCGAGCCTTCGAAGAACTGCTGCACGCGCCCGGGCTCTTTGGCGTGCGCGCTGGGATCCTCGACGGGCTCTTCGGGCGCGGGCGCAGGAGGGCTCTCGGGCGGCGCGGCCTCGACGGGCGCCTCGTCGGGCTTCTCGGCGTCGCGCACCATGAAGCGCGCCACCGGAGGGAGCGTCGACATCACCCGCTCGCGGGCGGTGTTGAGGAGGTCTTTGAGGGTCGTGAGCGGCAGCGTGCTGCTCTGCTTGCGCTCCTCTTCGTAGAGAATCTGCGCGAGCGTGACGCTCGTGAGGTCGTCTTTCGAATTGTTGTCGATGATGCGAACGTCTTCGCCCTTGCGAACGAGCTCAGCGATCTGCGGCAGCGTCACGTAGCGGCTCTCGACCGTGTCGTAGAGCTTGCGGTTGCTGTACCGCTTGACGATGCGGGGCTCGGGCTGTGCGGGCGGCGGTGCGTTGCTGCTCATCGTGTACGACGCGACCTTCGAGAGTCGTTGGGGAGGGCGGCGACCCGTTACGGGCCTCTATGTACTTTGCGTTATCGCCCCTTTGCGCCGCGGGTCAAGGGTGTTGCCCCGATCGCAGCGCTCTGGCTTCGTGCCACACTCGACGGCAGACCACCCCCATGGCGACCCCCCTTGCCGAGCGGCTCTGCCGCCACGCGGCGACCCTCGCAGACCCGGCGATGCGCGCCACGCTCTTTCGCTCACTCCTCGCGTCGATCGGCGACGACGAGCTGCGCGAGGCCGTCGAGGCCCTCTCGACGCGCGCCGCGGCGGGCGACGTGAGCGCGCGCGTCGCGCTGCTCTCGCTGCAGATCGCGCTCACGTCGCACGCATCGCGGCAGCGCGCCCTGCTCGACGGAGGCAGCTCCGACGGCGGCGTCGAGGCGCCGCCCGACGACGACGAGCGCCGCGTGCCCGACTATGGGCGCGGGCGCCCGCTCACCCTCGGCGAGCGCAAGAGCCTCGCGCGCAAGCCCGACCGGCGCATGTTCGACCGCGTGCTGCGCGACCCGCACCCCGACGTGATCGCGCTGCTGCTCCAGAACCCGCGGCTCACCGAGCCCGACGTGGTGCGCCTGTGCTCGCGGCGCCCCAACATGCCCGTGGTGCTCTCGCGCGTGTTCGCGAGCCCGCGCTGGTCGATGCGCCCCGGCGTGCGCCGCGCCCTCGCGATGAACCCCGAGACGCCCGCCCCCGTGGTGGCCGCGCTGCTCCCGCTGCTCGCGGCCGACGACCTGCGCGCGCTGCGCGACGACGAGCGCACGCCGGCCCTCGTGGCGCGACGCTGCGACGAGCTCCTCGCGGGCCTCGACGGCGACCCCGACGCGGTGTGAGCCTCAGCGGTCGTCGAGGGCGCTGCGCACCGCGCGGGTGAGCCCGTCGACGGTGAAGGGCTTGGCGATGAAGTTCGTGCCCGGGTCGATGACCCCACGGTGCGCGATCACGTCGTCGGTGTAGCCCGACATGTAGAGCACCTTCGTCGTCGGGCACAGCGGCGCGAGGCGCTCGGCGAGCGCGCGGCCGTCGAGGCCGGGCATGACCACGTCGGTGAGCAGCAGGTCGATGTCGCGCCCGCGGCGCTCGCACAGGAGCAGCGCCTCGCCACCGTTGGCCGCCGAGAGCACGGTGTAGCCCGCGGCCGAGAGGATGCGCCGCGCGAGGTTTCGCACGGCCTCCTCGTCTTCGACCACGAGCACGGTCTCGGTGCCCTCGGGGCGGCTCGAGACCGCGCGTCGCACGACGTCGCCCTGCGCCTCGGAGGCCTCGGCGGCGAGGTAGATCGCGAAGGAGGTGCCCGCGCCCGGCTCGCTCCGCACGGCGATTCCGCCGCCGCTCTGCTTGACGAAGCCGTAGACCATCGCGAGCCCGAGGCCCGTACCCTTGCCCAGGCCCTTGGTGGTGAAGAAGGGCTCGAAGATGCGCCCGAGGGTCTCGTCGTCCATGCCCGCGCCCGAGTCGGCGACGGTGAGCCGCACGTACGCGCCGGGCTTGACCCCGAGGAGGCGCGCCTCGTGCTCGTCGACGTCGACGTTGGCCGTCTCGACGGTGAGGCGACCGCCGTCGGGCATCGCGTCGCGCGCGTTGACCGAGAGGTTCATGAGCACCTGCTCGATCTGCCCCGGGTCGGCGCGGGTGCGCGCGAGGTCGGCGCCGGCCGCGAACACGAGCTCGACGTCTTCGCCGATGAGCCTCCGG
>CAISKJ010000437.1 GCA_903885885.1 uncultured delta proteobacterium | reverse complement strand
CTCGACCACGTGCGATCGGTCGTCGCTCGGAAGCTCCTTCGCGGTGCTGTCCTTCACCACCGACCGCAGCGCCTCGAGCACCTCAACGGCGTTCGCGGGCGCCTTGCCCGAGCCCTTGGAGCCCGCCTTCTCGTCGATGGCCACGACGTACCGCACGCTGCCCGACTTGGCCGCGAGGTCGTCGGGCGCGCCGTCCGCCACGATCTTGCCGCGGTTCACGATGAGCACGCGCGCGCAGCTCGCCTTGACCTCCGAGAGGTCGTGCGTCGAGAGCATCACCGTGCGCGTCTTGCCGATCTCTTTGATGTACTCGATCACCTCGGCGCTCTCGTTGGGGTCGAGGTCGGCCGTCGGCTCGTCGAGAATGAGAATGGGCGGGTCGTGGATGAGCGCCTGCGCGAGGCCCACGCGCTGACGGTAGCCGTACGAGAGCTGGCCGATCTCTTTGCGCAGCGCCTCCTCGAGCCCGCAGATCTTCACGACCTTCTTGATCCGGTCGCGCTGCTCGCTCTTCGGAATCGCGCGGAGGTCCGCGGCGAACTCCAGGTACTCGATCACGCCCATCTCGGGGTACAGCGCCGCGCGCTGCGGGAGGTACCCGAGCACCGAGCGCACCGCCAACGGGTCGTTGAACACGTCGTACCCGCCCACCTTCGCCGTGCCTTCGGTGGGAGAGATGAAGCACGTCAGGATCTTCATCGTGGTCGACTTGCCGGCCCCGTTGGGACCCAGAAAGCCCACCACCTCGCCCCGTCGGATCTCGAAGTTCAGCCGGTCGACGGCGCGCTGCGTCCCGTAGATCTTTGTCAGGTCGCGCGCCTCGATCATCACGTCTGTGGACATCGCCTCGCCATTCGCCTGTGTCATTGAAGTGCCGTTGTCGTCGCCGCCGCGCGTGGCCCCTATGACCACGGCGGTGGGTGCCGTCACCCTCATGCGGGACCGGTCATCACGCACATTCCGCTAGACTTCCAGCAGAAAACGCGCGTCAGCCCCCCTCAGCGGGGCGCCGACCGGCGGCGCGCATCCTAACCACCGACCTCGCAGTGTCAACGAGTCGGCGCGTCTGCCCGTCGCGCGCGTAACTACCGTTCGCAGCGGCCTATTCCGTTGCATTCGCCCGCGGGGGCGACCATAAGCTCCGCGCCCTCCGATGTTTCGCTACGAGCGCCCCGTACGCTTCGCCGACGTCGACGCCGCGCGCATCGTCTTTTTCGCGCGCTACCTCGAGTACTGCCACGACGCGCTCGAAGCCCTCTTCGGTCAACTCCCGGGCGGCTACGCAGCGCTCACCATGGAGCGCGACGTGGGCATCCCCTCGGTGCACGTCGAGGTCGACTACCGCGCGCCCCTCGCCTACGGCGACGTGGCCGTCATCGAGGTGAGCGTCGAGGCCCTGGGCACCAAGAGCGTCACCTTTCGCCACGCGCTCTCGCGCCTGCGCGACGGGGTCGCCTGCGCGACGGTGCGCCAGGTGGTGGTGACCGCGCGGCTGCGCGAGTTCGCCAGCGTGCCCATCCCCGACGACGTGCGCGCCCTCCTCGCGCGGCACCTCGTCGAGCCCCCCTGACGGCCGCGCGCGGCAGGTTTTGTGGGCGCTTTCGCGAGAACGTCGTAGGCTTCTCGACGGAGGTGCCCCATCGAAATCCACGGTAACACCACGGGTCTTTCGCCGAGCGACACGCGCACCCTCGAGCGCATCTACCGCCGCCGCGTCCCCTCCGACCGCATCGCCACCCCCGAGCTCCTCCGCTCTCTCACCGAAGCCTCCGCCGCCACGGGCCGCCAGGTCGGCGTGCTCGTGCACCGCTCGGGCGTGGTCGAGCACGTGATCGTGGGCGACGCCTCGAAGCTCATGCTCCCCGACGTGGGCCGCCTGCGCGCCGCCAACGGCCGCTTTCGCGCGCTGCGCCTCGTGCACACGCACCTGCGCGGCGAGCCCCTCACGCACGACGACCTCGTCGACCTCTCGCGCCTGCGCCTCGACCTCGTGGCCGCCGTGCAGGTCAACCCCGACGGCTCGCCGGGCCACGTGCACTGGGCCCACCTGCTCCCCGAGAACAACGCGGGCGCCCTGTGGCGCGAAGAGGCCGCGGTGCCCCACCACCGCCTCGACGTCGACTTCGCGGCCACCATGCGCGCGCTCGAGGCCGAGTTCGCGCGGGTGTCCAACGCCCGCGAGGTGAGCGCCCCCGAGGGCCGCGCGGTGCTCGTGCACGTGAGCGACAAGCGCCACGCGGGCCGCGTCGAAGACTCGATGCGCGAGCTGCGCGAGCTCGCCCGCACCGCCGGCGTCGAGGTGGTCGACGAGGTGACGCAGGTGCGCGACCAGGTGGACCCGAAGTACGTGCTGGGCAGAGGCAAGCTCGACGACGTGGTGCTGCGTGCCATGCAGCGCGACGCCGAGGTGCTCATCTTCGACCGCAACCTCGCGCCCTCGCAGGCCGCCGCCATCGCGGCCCACACCGACCTCAAGGTGATCGACCGCACGCAGCTCATTCTCGACATCTTCGCCCAGCGCGCCGAGAGCCGCGACGGCAAGCTGCAGGTCGAGCT
>CAISKJ010000436.1 GCA_903885885.1 uncultured delta proteobacterium | reverse complement strand
TGGGCCGTCGGCGGCGGGCACTCGCTCCACGTCGTGTGCGACATGACAATCGCCTCGACCGAGCACGCCATCTTCAAGCAGACCGACGCCGACGTGGCCAGCTTCGACGGCGGCTACGGGTCGGCCTACCTCGCGCGCATGGTGGGGCAGAAGCGCGCCCGCGAGATCTTCTTTCTCGGGCGCAACTACGGCGCCGACGAGGCCCTCGCGATGGGCATGGTCAACGCCTCGGTGCCCCACGCCGAGCTCGAAGACGTGGCCCTCGACTGGGCCCGCGAGATCAACTCCAAGAGCCACACGGCCATTCGCATGCTCAAGTTCGCGTTCAACCTCTGCGACGACGGCCTCGTGGGGCAGCAGCTCTTCGCGGGCGAGGCCACGCGCCTCGCGTACGGCACCGAAGAGGCCCGCGAGGGCCGCGACGCCTTCCTCGAGAAGCGCCCGCGCGACTTCACGAAGTTTCCCTGGCACTACTGAGATGCGACCGCTCTGCACAGGCCTCGCGGCGCTCGCGCTCTTCGCCGTCGGCTGCGGCGACACGGTCTCCACGGTGTCCCCCGCCCTCGACGCGGGCAACGACCTCGGCCCCGTCGACGTGCCTGCTACGGGCCCCGACGCGGCCCCCGAAGCGGCCACGCCCGACGTGCCCCTGCCCCCCGACGACGTCGACCGCGCGTGCCCCAACAACGGCACCGACCGGTGCCTCAACTATCCGCCCGGCCCCTGCGCCGACCTCGCCACCGGCGTCGGTCGCATCGTGCGCTTCACGGGCTTCGGCCACGACCACACCGTGAGCTGCGCGGGCCGCATGACCTCCATGGGCCCCGACACCGTGCTCCCGCTCACCGTGCGGCGCACGAGCGACGTGAACATCACCGTGGTGCCCGCGACGGGCGACACCGTGGTGGTGTCGCTCGCGCCCGCCGCCCGCTGCGGCGACCCGCGCGCCGAGCTCGCGTGCATCAACGGCACCGCGGCCATCGGCGGCATCGTGGTGGTGCGCGCGCCGAGCCTCCCGCCGGGCGACTACTCGGTGATCATCGGCTCGGTCAACGGCAGCCCCGTGCAGCTCTCGACCTCGGTCACGCCGTCGCTCCCGCGCGCGGTGGGCGACCTCTGCCCCGGCGTGCGCGTCACCCCGACGGCGCCCCCGCGACCCTCGACACGCACGCGTTCTTCACCACCGCCGACTATGGCACCGCCTGCGGCTACAACGGCCAGGGCGGCTTCGGCTGGGTCGACGGCGTGTTCACGTTCACCACCACCGCGCCGCGCGACGTCACCGTCAACGTCGCCGGCGACGGCGAGTCCGACCTCAACGTCGAGCTGTCGAGCGTGTGCGGCGCGCGGGCGTACGTCATCCCCGGCTGCGACAGCGGCAACCCCGCGCGGCGCACGGTGCGCAACCTCCCCGCGGGCACCTGGTACGCGACCGTAGACTACCGTCCCATGCGACGCCCCGACCATGTGCTCACGGCCACGGTCACCACCGCGCCCCCGACGCCCCCGGGGCCCGCCTCGCGCTGCCCCGGCGTGGCCTTTCCCGAGGGGCGCGACGTGGCCCTCGACGTCGACGTGCTCGCGCCCGGCCCCGAGCTCGCGTGCCTCTCCAACCAGCGCGTGAGCGGCTACCTCTCCTTCGTGGCCCCCAGCGAGCCCGGCGACGTGCTCGTGAACGTGGCCACCTCCGACCCGCGCAGCAACGCGGCCTTCGGCCTGCGCGCCCTCTGCGGCGGCGAGCTCACCGCCGCGTGCGTGGGCCCCCTCGACCGCGCGGCGAGCTCCGTGTGGGCCCGCTACGCCAACCTCACCGCGGGGCAGACGTACTTCGTGCAAGCCGCCACCTCGTCGTCGGGCGGACAGCTCACCGCGCGCTGGCTCCGCGTGCCCGCGGCCACCCCGACGCCTGTGACAGGCAATGTCACCTGCGACGCGGCCGCGACGATCCCGCCGTCGGGCGGCATCTTCACGGGCTCGACGGACGCCGCCACGGCCGTCGCGACGCCCTTCTGCGCCACGGCCATGACGGGCTGCGCGGGCTCGCGCGGTGCGCTCTACCGCCTCGACCTCGCCGAGCGTCGGCGCGTGGTGGCGCGCCTCGACGGCATGGGCTTCGACGCGCTCCTCGCGGTGCTCCAGGGCGACGTGTGCCCGGGGCGCAACATCCGCGATCAGGTGGCCTGCAACGACGACTGGTACAGCACCGACTCGCAGGTCGACGTGACGC
>CAISKJ010000435.1 GCA_903885885.1 uncultured delta proteobacterium | reverse complement strand
GGTGAGCGCCACCGCGTGGACGCGCGCCAGCTGACGGCCCATCTCGCGGGCCATCGAGGCGCGCGCTGCGGCGAGCTCGGGGAGCTTCACCACCTTGCGGCCCACGCTCTCTCCGTCGACGCGGTTCATCACGAAGAAGGGTCGCGTCGCCGCGTCGCCCGCGTAGCACCAGCGGGGGAGCGGCACCTTAACGCCCGCGGCGTGCGCCACCTCGAGGAGGTGAAACTCCTGCGCGCGCGTGAGCGCTGCCGCGTACATGTTGACGGCCATGTCGCGGCGCAGCACGAGGCGCTCGGGCGCGCCGTTCACCGTCGCGTCGAGGGACCACGTCTCCATCGAGGCGCCGCCCGCGAGGGGCGCCGCGCGCGTCACGGTCACGGGCTGGCCGACGGCCTTGCGGAGCGTCTCTTCGAGGGCTTGAGCGTTCATCCGTTGGGCGCGCGAGCGTACACGCACTCTCGCGCGCGGTGCTACGCTCCGCGAACCCCTACACGCCGAGGCCCCTCCATGAGCGACACGACGCCCGCCGCGCGTGCCCCCGAAGCGCCCTACGACCCGCGCCACCTCGAGCTCGTCGAGCGCGAGGTCTCGCGTCACCGCCAGAACGCCCTCACCGTTCGCCTCGCGACGCTCGGCCTCGTGGGCGGCTTCATCGCGCTCCACGCGGCGCAGTCGCAGCCGCGGTACATGTTCCTCGCGCCCGTGTTCGCCCTCGGCGGGTGGATGCTCGACGCCCACGCCGACTGGAACGTGCGCGCCCTCCGCGTGCTCGCCCGCGCCGTCCGCGGCGAGGTCGGTCCGCGCCCCGCGCCGCTCTCGCTCGACACCGCTCCGTGGGCCGACCGCGTCTCGTGGCGCTCGGCGCTCCTGCGGCCCGCGCGCGCCGTGCTGTTTCACCCGCTCGCCACCCTCGCGGCCTTCGTGGCCGTCGACGCGCCGCGCCTCGACCCCGACGGCATTCCGAGCGAGCTCGTGTGGTACATCGCCGTGAGCTTCGCGGCCTTCGTGGCGCTCGTCATGGTCGCCTGGTCGTGGTGGTACGACCGCTTCGCCGACGCCCCGGCGCCCGTCGCGCGGGTCGCGCCGCAGGCCCTCGAGGTGCCCGTCGTGCGCCCCGGCGACAACCCCTTTCCGCCGGCGCCCCGCTCCGATCAGACGCGACCCTTCGGCACCGCCGTTGGCTGATCGCGCAGCGCACAACCGCCTTGCAGATTGTTGTTTTCAGCGACCCACGGCGAGGCGCTTGAGCTTCTCGAGGAGCGTGGTGCGCGTGACGCCGAGCCTGCGCGCGGCCTCCGACTGGTTGCCCGCGCACTCGCCCATCACCCGCGTGAGGAGCGCGCGTTCGAAGCCGTCGAGCTGGTCGCGCAGCGTGGCCGCGCCGGCGGGCGTCGGGGGCGCGTCGAGGTCGAGGGCCGCGAGCGCGTCGACGTCGAGCGTGCCGCCGTCGGAGAGCGCCACGATGCGGGCGACGGCGTTCTCGAGCTCGCGCACGTTGCCGGGCCACGGGCGCGCCGCGAGGGCGGCCACGAGCGCGGGCGCGAAGCGCACCGACGGGAGTTCGAAGCGCGCCCGGTACCGCTCGACGAAGGCGCTCACGAGCGAAGGAATGTCGTCGGCGCGCTCTCGCAAGGGAGGCACGCGCAGCTCGACGACCGAGAGGCGATAGTAGAGGTCTTGCCGAAAGCGACCGGCGGCGACGTCGGCCGCGAGGTCGCGGAGCGTCGAGGCCACGACGCGCACGTCGACCTTCGTGACGCGCCCCGTGCCCAGGGGCTGAATCTCGCCGTCTTGCAGCGCGCGCAGGAGCCTCGCCTGCACCGCGAGGGGGAGCTCGCCCACCTCGTCGAGCACCAGCGTGCCGCCATCGGCCTGCGCGAACCACCCCGCGTGCGCGGCCGCGGCGCCCGTGAAGGCCCCCTTCGCGTGGCCGAAGAGCTCGCTCTCGGCGAGCTCCGTCGGAATGGCCGCGCAGTTGACCCGCACGCACGCGCGCTCGCGCCGCGCCGAGGCCGCGTGGATCATCGAGGCCACGAGCTCCTTGCCGGTGCCCGTCTCGCCGCGCAGGAGCACCGGCACCTCGCGCCGCGCCACGCGCAGCGCCGCGTCGACGAGGGCGCGCCACCGCGGGCTGTCGCCCACCACGGGGCGGCCGAGGGTCTGCGCCGTCGCGTGACGTCGCGCGTCGCGGCGCAGCGACGAGGCCTCGACCGCGCGCGCCACCACGAGCCGCAGCTCCTCGATGCCGAAGGGCTTGGTGAGGTAGTCGTAGGCGCCCGCCTTCATGGCCTCGACGGCCACGCGCTCGGAGCCCCGCGCCGTGAGCAGAATCACCGGCAGCGAAGGGTCGTGCGAGCGCGCCGCGCGCACGAGGTCGAGGCCCGACATGGCGCCCATCGCGAGGTCGGTCACCACCGCGTCGGCCTCGTCGAGGCGGGGGAGCGCCTCCTCGGCGGAGCGCGCGGTTACGGTGCGGTAACCTCGCGGCGCGAGCGCCTCGTCGAGCGTGAAGAGCAGGGCGGGCTCGTCGTCACAGAGCAGGATCGTCGCCATGGGGCCTCGCGTCGCGCGGCAGTCGCAGCGTGGCGACGGTACCCGCTCCGGGCGCGCTGGTGTACGTGAGCGCGCCGCCGTGCTGCTCGGCCACCTGGCGCGCGAGGTGTACGCCGAGGCCCGTACCGTCGGGGCGCGTGGTGTAGAACGCCGTGCCGATGCGGGCGAGGGCGGCCGCGTCGAGCCCGCACCCCGTGTCGCTCACCGCGAGCGATACGCCGTCTTCGAGAGGGCCCCACGAGAGCGTCACGCGCCCTCCAGCGGGTGTGGCCGCGATCGCGTTGAGCGCGAGGTTGAGGAGCGCCTCCTTCACGCGCTGCGCGTCGGCGGTGGCCGCGAGCGCGTCGCCCTCGCCGGTGAGGGTGACACCCTTGCGGGCGGCGAAGTCTTCGAGCACGCGCAGCACGTCGCGCCCCACGGTGTCGAGGTCGCAGGGCGCGCGCGCGAGCGACGAGAGCGGGCGCGCGAAGCTGAGGTAGTCGCGCAAGATGCCCTCGATGCGGGCCACCTCGCCCCGGGCCACCGCGAGGCGCCGCTGCTGGCGCGGGTCGGCGGCGTCTTCGTGGAGCAGCTCGACGAGGCCGCGCACGGCGGCGAGGGGGTTCTTGATCTCGTGGGCCACCTTGGCACCGAGGGCTTCGAGCGTGCGGGTGCGCGCGTGCGCGGCCTCGACCACGTCGGCGCTGGCGGCCGTGAGCGCGCGCTGCGCGGTGCCGTACGCGTCGGAGAGCGAGGCCACGCCGACGCGGAGGAGCACCGCCGCGTCGAGGGCGCACACGAAGAGCATCCAGCGCGCGGCGCGCGGGGAAACCGCCGCGAAGGGCACCCCCGCGGGCGCGAGCGCGAGGCCCGCGAGCACCGCCGCGAGGAGGGCCGCGAGCGCGTCGCTGCGGCGCGAGCGACCGAAGGCCGCGAAGGCGATCACCGTCGGCGCGAAGAGCATCGGGAGCACCGGGCTCGCGATGCCCCCGGTGGCGACGCACGCGAGCGAGATGCCCGCGAGCGTGACCACGAGCGACGTGAAGAACGCGCGCCCGGTGACGAGCCTCCGTCGGCCCAGCGCCGCCTCGCGCGCGAAGAACGCCAGCGCGAGGGTGAACATCACCGCGAGCGCTCGCACCTGCCGCGCCGGCGCGCCCGCGAGCGCCAGCGTCGCGACCGTGTTGACCATCATGGGCGCCACGATCCACGGGCGCAGGCGGAGAAACTGCGTCCCCACCGCGCGCAGCTGCGCCTCCCTCGTGTGCGTCGCGTCGCTCACCGAAGGCGCGAGACTCACGCGAGAGCGACGCCGCGCGCAAGCTCCCGCAACGCGCGCCCGCGGAGCTGTACACCGGGCCGTCACCCCCTGTCGGCGCGCTGTACGATCGGACGCGCAAAGGTGCGATGAAACGCGGCCTCCGCGCGTGGCCTGCGCGCTGCACTGCGCGTCGCGCATGAGAGCGTACGAGCTTGCGGTGGTGGTTCCGTTCTTCGCGGCGCTGGCGATGGTCGCCGGGGCGATGGTGCACACGGCGCGGCGCGCGGGCGTCGGGGCGTCGATGGCGGGCGCCCTCGCGCTGTGGCTCGCGGTCACCGCGGGGCTCGCGCGGGCGGGCGTGTTTCGACACTTCGACGCGCTGCCGCCGCGGGTCATGGTGGCGGCGATGACGTGCACCGTCGCGCTCGTGGCCTTCTCGCGCGGCGCGTCGGGGCGGCGCTTCGTCGCCGCGGCCTCACTGGTGGGAATCACTGCGCTCCAGTGCTTTCGCGTGCCCGTCGAGATGGCCCTGCACGCGCTCTACACGCGCGACCTCGTGCCCGTGCAGATGACCTGGAGCGGGCGCAACCTCGACGTGCTCGTGGGCCTCACCGCGCCCGTCGTGGCGCTCGCGTTTCACCGCGGTGTCGTCGGCCGCCGGGGGCTCGCGGCGTGGCACCTCGCGTCGCTCGCCATGCTCGTGAACATCGTGGCCACCGCGGCGATGTCGTTTCCGGGGCCGCTGCGGCGCTTCCACGAGGGTGTGTCGGCCGCCGTCGTGGCCGAGGCGCCCTTCGTGTGGCTCCCGGCGCTCCTGGTGCCCGTCGCCGCCGCGAGCCACCTCGTCGCACTGCGCGAAATCAGGCGCGCTGCGTAGGGCAAGGCTTGTCAACGGCACGTCCGAGGTACAGGTTATCGGACGTATGGTAAATAACTCCTGGCTCGTGGCTGCGATCGTGGCGCTGGCGGGGTGTTCCGAGGCCGCCGGGGCGCCGACGCAGGGCTTTCAGGGCGTGCTCGAGTTCGACGAGCGCGAGCTCGCCTTCGAGGTCGGGGGGCGCGTGCAGTCGGTGGCCGTACACCGTGGCAGCGCGCTCTCGCCGGGCGCTCCCGTGGCGTCGCTCGACGACTCGCTGGCGCGGCCTGCGCGCGAGGTCCGCGCGGCCGACCTCGACGCGGCGCGGGCGCGGCTGTCGCTCCTGCGCGCGGGGGCGCGGCCCTCCGACGTGCGCGCGCTCGAGGCGCAGATCACCGGCGCGCGGGCCACCGAAGACATGCTCGCGCGCAACCTCCAGCGGGCGCGCGGCCTCGCGGCCAGCGGCTCGGCGCCGTCGGCCCAGGTCGACGACCTCGCGGGCCAGTACGACCGCGCGCGGGCCGAGCGCGCCGCCCTCGACGAGCGGCTTCACACCGTGCGCCTCGGCGCGCGCGCGCAAGAGGTCTCGGCGGCGCAGGCGCAGGTGGCCGCCGCGACGCAGGCCGTGGCCCTCGAGGAGCAGCGCCTCGCGCGCTACGCGCTGCGCGCGCAGGCGGCGGGCACCGTGGTCGATGTGCTCGTCGACCCCGGCGACGTGGTGGCCCCCGGCGCGACGGTGGCCCTCGTGGCCGACACGGCGCACCCCTACGTCGACGTGTTCGTGCCCCAGGGGCGCATCGGCGCGGTGCGCCTCGACGCGCGGGCGACGGTGCGCGTCGACGCCACGCGCGACACCTTCGCGGGCCGCGTCGAAGACGTGGGGCGCGAGGCCGAGTTCACGCCGCGCTTCCTCTTCTCGGAGCAGGAGCGGCCCAACCTCGTGATCCGCGTGCGGGTGCGCGTCGACGACCCGCAGCGCAGGCTCCACGCGGGCGTTCCCACCTTCGTGACGGTCGACGGGGCGCGGCCGTGAGCGGCGACGCCATCATCGTGGCCGAGCACCTCGCGCGACGCTTCGGCGCCCTCGTGGCCGTGCGCGACGTGAGCTTCCGCGTCGCGCGCGGCGAGATCTTCGGCGTGCTCGGGCCCAACGGCGCGGGCAAGAGCACCACCATTCGCATGCTGTGCGGCATCCTCGATCCGTCGTCGGGGCGCGGCACCGTGGTCGGCTACGACGTGGCCCGCGACCCCGAAGAGATCAAGGCGCGCATCGGGTACATGACCCAGCGCTTCTCGCTCTACGAAGACCTCTCGGTGCGCGAAAACCTCGAGTTCTATGCGGGGATCTACGGCCTCACGCGCGCCCGCCGCGCGCGGCGCATCGAGGCGGTGCTCGACCGCACGGGCCTGCGCGACCGCGCGAAGCAGCTCGCGGGCACGCTCTCGGGCGGGTGGAAGCAGCGCGTGGCCCTCGCGTGCGCGACGCTCCACGAGCCGCCGCTCTTGTTCCTCGACGAGCCCACGGCGGGCGTCGACCCCAAGGCGCGC
>CAISKJ010000434.1 GCA_903885885.1 uncultured delta proteobacterium | reverse complement strand
GCAGTCGTCGTCGAGGTTGTTGCACAGCTCCACGGTGGGGCCGACCTGGCCCACGCAGGTCGCGCCCCACGCGCCCGCGGTGCAGGTCTGCACGCCCGCGCGGCACACGCCGACGCCCGCCGTGGAGGCGAGGCCGCTGTAGCAGCTCTGCGTCACGTTGTCGTCGACGAGGCCGTCGCAGTCGTCGTCGAGGTTGTTGCACGCCTCGGCCGAGGGCGCGCCCGCGGTGACCGAGCAGGTGGTGCCGGTGCCCGCGCTGTTGCACATGAAGCTGCCCGTGCGGGCGCAGGCGCCCACGCCGACGGTGCAGGTCGCGAAGCCCGCGGGGCCGCTGAGGCGCGTGGCCGTGCTGTCGCGCACGTAGAGCCAGGCGAAGCTGCGCACGTCGACGTCGCCGCTCGTGCCGCCGCAGCGGGCGGTGCTGCCCGTCGAGAGGCCGTCGGGCGTGCCGCAGTAGGTGCCCTGACCGCCGATGCCGACGCGCGAGTCGCACGACCAGCAGTCGTTCTCCTGGTTGGCCACGATGCCGAGGCGCACGCGCTGATCGCCGCCGGCGCAGCGCATGTTGAAGCCCTCGGTGTTGCAGTACGGCTGCAGGCTGCTGCCGGGCACGAGGCCGAGCCAGGCGGCGCGGCCGAGGCTGGTGGGCACCGACGGGCCCGAGAAGCGCGTGAGGAGCGAGGCGCTCGCCGCGGTGCTGCTGGTGAGCGTGCGCGTGGTCGAGCCCGTGGTCATCACGAGGAGCACCGTGTCGAAGGCCGTCGACACGAAGGGCTGGAGCTTCGCCTCGACGGCCGTCGCGTCGAGCGAGGTCGGGTTGTGCAGCGTCGCGTTGGTCCACAGGGCCGAGTCGTACGAGAAGGTGGTCGACGAGCCGCTGGCCTTGAGGGCGAGGGTCCAGCCGCCGCCCGCCGTGGTCATGTCGCAGTACGCGTCGAAGGGCGCCGCGGGGCCGTCGCCGTCGGGGTCGAGGGTGTACACGCCGCTCGGCGCCGCGGGGTCGAGGTTGGCGCACGAGCGCACGGCGACGGTAAAGGTCTCGTCGATGCTCCCGTCGCAGTCGTTGTCGATGCCGTCGCAGAGCTCGGCGGTGGGCGTGCCCGGCGTGCAGGTGGGGACGACGCCGCGCACGCAGCCAGCCACGGTGCGGCGGCAGGCGCCCACGCCGCAGGAGATGTCGGCCAGGCCCTCGTCGATGAGGCCGTTGCAGGTGTTGTCTACGCCGTCGCAGGTCTCGCGCACCGCGCAGGGCAGGCACGTCCCGGTGCCGTTGCAGGTGCTCGAGACGGGCGGCGTCCAGCGGAGCGTGCTGTTGGCCAGCGCGCTCGCGGTGTTGTAGCCCACGGTGTCGGTCACGGTGCCGTCGCCGCGCTGCAGGCCGATGGTGGCCGAGCTGCCCATGGCGCGCGCGTCGCCCGTCATGGCGCCGTAGAGCACGTTCACGGCCTGCGTCGACTCTTCGAGGATCACCTCGAAGTTGAGCGAGGCGTTGAGGGCGCGGCGGTCGGCGGCGTCGCGCACGTCGACGTTGGACCACTGCACCACGAAGAGGCGCTCGGGCGCGCGGCCGAGGGTGGCCACGCACACGCCCGCGGCGCGCGTCGAGAGGTCGTCCCAGAAGGGGAAGATCGCGTCGCCCATGGCCGGCGCGGGGAGCGCCGCGTTGGCGAAGGTCGAGGGCACCGTGGGAAAGCCCAGGGCGCCGTTGGTGCTCACGCCCACCTGGGTGCGCACGGTGTTGAGAAAGCGAAACGGAAAGGGCAGGGCCACGTCGTAGGTCGCGTCGTCGCTCGACGGGAGGATCACCTGCGCGCCCGACTGCGCACACGCCTCGATCCACGCGAACGAAGAGGTTCCGCGGGTGTAGGGGCCCGCGCCGAAGCCGCAGCCGGCGCCCGTCGGGAGGTTGGCCACGGCGACGCACACCGGCGCGCCCGTGGCGCAGCTCACGCGGCCGCGGGTGCAGGCGTTGCCCGTGTCGCAGGCGTTGCCCTCGGCGCAGGGCACGCACGCCCCCACGGCGTCGCACACCGAGCCCGCGCCGCAGGAGGTGCCCGCGGGCAGGATCCCCGCGTCGACGCAGGTGGCCGACAGCGGGCGCGAGCAGGCGATCACGCCGCGGCGGCAGGGCGTCGTCGGGATGCACGCGCTCCCGGCCACGCAGCGCACCGAGGCCTCGACGGGGAGGCAGCGAAACTGGGCCTCGATGGAGCCCAGCACGGGGGCGAGGTTACGGTCGGGGCCGGGGTCGAGGTACGCGGTGAGCTCGAGGTACGGCGAGTGGCTGAGGCGCGGGTCGGCGGCCGCGAGCACGTTGCCGAGGTCGTAGCCGTTCGCGGTGGGCGCGAGGCCCGTGGAGCGCGGCGCGTCGGGGAGGCGCACCGGCGTGGCGCTGGCGAGGCCCGCGGCGGTGGTGGCGCCGCGCACCTCCATGTGAATGGCCGCGCCGTCGGGGACGCGCGACCCGAAGTACATCATCGACCACGTGGGGAGCGTCGCGATGGAGCCCGCGGGGCACGCGGCCTGAAACTGCCGGCGGTAGGTGCCCTGCTCGCACGCCTGGTCGGTGTTCGCGGGCGCCCAGCGAAAGCCGTTGCCCGCGTTGGCGACGCCCGCGGTGTTGTAGCCCACGAGGTCGAAGCGCGTCCCGGTGCGCTCCTGCACGCCCACGGTGGCGCTCGCGCCGGTGCCGCGGGTCGTGGCCGCCGTCATGGTGTTGTAGAGCACCTCGATGGTCTGCGTGGCCTCGCTGAGCACCACCTCGAAGGTGAGGTGCGTCGCGGCGCCGGGGGCGGGGTAGAAGCCCGCGTCGTTCCACTGCGCGACGAGGCGGCGGTTGGGGGCCGTGCCCACCGTCGCCACGCAGACGCCCGAGCGGAGCACCAGGTCGTCCCAGAACGCGAAGACGGTGCTCGGCGCCGAGGGGGCGGGCAGGGTGGTGTTGGTCCACCCGGCGTTGAGCGGCGCAAACTGCGCGAGCCCGTTGCTCGACACGCTGAAGCTCCGGTAGGCGACGCCCCAGTAGGCGAAGCTGAAGGGGATCGCCACCGTCGCGTTGCCCTCGTCGATGCCCGCGAGCACCACCTGCGAGCCCGCGGCGGCGCACGCGTCGACCCAGCCCGTCGCGGCCGACGCGGCGGCGCGCGCGTAGGTGCCGCCCGCGCGCGGCGCGCACGTGGGCTGAACGCCGCCGGCCGCCGTGCCCGTCGGGCAGAACGCCGACGGCGCCAGCGTCGAGACCGACACGTTGCGCGACCCGCCGGGGATCGCGTCGGTCGGCGTCACGCAGTCGATGATGTGCTGGCACGTCGGGTCGCAGCTCCCGAAGCAGGGGGAGGCGACGCCGATGACGCGCGCGTTGGAGCCCGCGAGCGACTCGCACGCCGACCACGCGCCCTCGCGGCACACGCGCTGTCCGAGGCGGCACACGCCCTCGGGGCCGACCTCGGTGGTGCCCGTCTCGAGGTTGCACGCCGCGGGGGCCTCGGACTCGTCGCACGCGCAGCCCTGCGCGGGGCGCAAACACGCGTAGCAGGCGGTGGTCACCGACGCGCGCTCGTCGTCGCAGTCGGGGCCCGCGGCGCACCCGGCGCCGAGGCCGTCGCCGTCACGGTCCACGCAGCCCTCGGAGACCGATGGGACCACCGCCGGCGCCGCCACGGCGCCGTCGCCCACGGCCGCGCTCGAGAGGGCCCCGGGCGCCTGTCGGCTTCCCTCGGTGCACGACACCATGGCGAGGCCCAGCAGGGTGATCGACAGCGCGCTGTGAGACCAGTGTCCGACGTGGGTCATGACAAACTCCTGTCGTTGGTCTCAACGGTGGAGCTTGTGCCAAACTGAAGGGCGACCCGTGCCTTTTCAGAATTTGGCTGTGTATCACAGCGGTGCAGCGCGGCCGTGGGTGCGCAACGGTCGGCCACCGGTCCGGGCCCGCTCAGACGGCCGACCGTTGGCCCGCGCGACGTCCGTAAGGTCGCCCCGAAGGTGAAGCCCCATCGCCGCACCGGCGGGGTGTGAAAAGGGGTGTGAAGGCGATCCGAAATGCAAAAGGCCCGTTGGAGGGGCACTCGCAACGGGCCGACAACGCAGAGGATTTTCGGAGCGGGCGACCGGGATCGAACCGGCGACGTTCAGCTTGGGAAGCCCAGGGGAAGTAGTAAAAGATTCGCGGGGTTACGAGGCACGGGACCGCCACGGGACCTTCGCAAAGGCAAGGGCGTTTCTGGCGGCTGTTGCTAGGGGGGAGGGGCCCGACGAACTGGCCGACGAACTCGCGGCGGCAGTGCTCGACGACGACCTCGTGCGGCTGGCCCTCGCCGTCGCCGCCGGGGGTGACCACCGCTGGCGCCGCGCCATCGAGCTCGCAGGGGCCGTTCTGGCGGTCGAGAGAGCCGAGGCGGGGGCAGGGGCGGGGCGCGGCAGCGGCGGGCGCTCGGGGGGCTCCTGAGCGGTTGCTGGGGTCTACGGGCCGGGGAGCTTCTTCCGAAGCGCTGCGAGACGAGTGCGCACCTGGGGAACACGCGTGTCGGTGAACCGTGCCCCGAGGCGCGGGTCGATCAACACCGCGTCGAAGGGGTCGATGCCCGTCCGGGCGTGGACCACCCGCCCGTGCCGATCGCGGAGGCAGAGGTCGAAGATGCGCTCGTTGAGGTCGAGCACCGCACGCACCGGGTCGAAGTCGTCGGTGGCCGGGGTGTCGAGGATGTCCTTGAGGGCCTCGCGGGCGCAGACCACCGCAGCGTGGAGCTGGCGTCGGCCGTGCGGCGTGTTGTAGGCGTCAGCGAGCCCGACTACGTTGTGAACGCGGCTCTCCAAGCAATCCACGGGGTGCATCACCCGGAACCGATGGCCGGTAGGGCGGCCCTGCGCGTCGAGCACATCGAGTGGGACGCTCGCGTCTGTGATCGCCTTTGTCTCCATGCCAAAGGGGGCGCCGAGGAAGTCGATCTGCCGCTGTTGACCGGCCTCGTCGATGAACTGCACGAGGCCCACCTGCGGCGTCGCGTCGTCGAGGGTCGCAAACTTCGCCCTCCCAGTCGGCAGGCACGCAGCGAAGACCTGCACGGTGGCGCGGGAGGCGCAGAAGTCGATGTCCTTGCTGACGAAGGGCGCGTCGGGGATCAGCTCGTCTGCGCGTCCCTGGGCCACGTAGAACTCCGACCAGACGTTCACGGCCTGGCCGCCAACGAGGACCACCTGCTCGGCGACGTCACCCAGACGCGCGAGCAGCGCGAGCACGTCGCGCGCCGACAGGGGCGACGCCGCCATCAGCGCCGTGCGTGTGCAGCCGCGAAGTCGGGGCGAACCCGCAACAGTGCGAACGCGCCGTTCTCGCGGCGAAGATCCTGACGGCTCTTCTCACCGGAGGCGAGCGCGGCCTCGTCCGCCTCGCGAGAAGCTCGCTTCTCCTCGGCGCGTGCCTCGGCGTCGAAGTGGTCGTCGGTGCTCATCGCGAGGACTCTACGCGGCAGCACCAGCCGCGACAACCGACGGGCGATTCAGCTCGAAGGTGAGCTCGAAGGTGGAGCGTTCCCCCGACGGCGCGGTGGCCGGAGCTCCGCCCTAGTCTTTTCGGCGGAGACTTTCATGCAAGTAGACATCAAGCATCTGTTGAAGGACCTGCGCGACGACATCACTGAGGCAGTTCGACCTGGACTCAGGGCGGGACTTCTTCCCCACGAAATGATCGTGATGCTGCTCGACAGCGGCGCTCGGGTCGGTGCCGATCCTCGCCCGTTCATCTTCATGGCCGAGCGGGACTCGCTCCGCGACATTGCTGACCCCACGACCGTCGCCATCGAGATCGATCTCGGCCCTGTGCACAACACAACAGACGGCGACGACCTGCGCGCTCGTTCCGCGCGCATGCTCGCCGACAGGTTCGGCGCTCAGCTCCGCCGCAAGGTGCCTCGCGATACCTTGGTCGTCTGCGTCGTCGCGGGCAGCAAGACTGCCGTTGTAGCTCAGCGGATGCCGGACAGCGTCTCGCTCAACTGAAGAGCTGCGACGTCCAAGTTCCGAGGCATAGGCCGCCGGTTCCGGCTCCGCCACCCCCCGCACGTCGCGCAACACCACCCCCGGCCTTCGACTCGCCCCAGCACCAACACGCCGCGCGCGCAGAGGGGGCAGACGAACCATCGCCGCGTGCCACGTACGGCGCCCGCGCCCGGCCCCATCGACAACGAGACCTCGCAGGTTGCGCTCGGGTGCGTGAGTCGCACGGAATGTAGCGACCGCCACACGCGCGGCGGAAACCACAGTCGCGCCTGCGCGATCGAGACGCGTACGACCTCGTCACGGTACGTCATGCTCGCCCCGCCCACCGGCCGCGATGTTCACCGCGCCGACATGCCCGATGGCGACGTTCACCGCTGCGCGACGCTCGGTCGCGCACGCGAGCCGGTGCTCTGCCATCAACAACGCGAGCTGGCGGGTCTCTCCGAGGAGAACCTTCTGGAGCAGGAGCACCCCCTCCGCGTCGCGCCGCGTGAGGCACTCGTCGCGCTTCGACTCCAGGAGCAAACACTTCGCGCGCGTCGTCGCGATTGCGCGCGCCAGCATGCGCATGCGAGCGTTGTCACGGTCGTCGCGGTCGTAGAGCGCGTTGGCCCAGGCGACGACTTGCCCATGCAGCGCGGTGGCGGCGTCGGGGGTCGCCCGCACGAACTGGTCGAGCGCGAGGAGGTCGAGCGGCGACAGCCCGAGGCGCGCTTTCGACGTGCCGGGCGGCGCCCCATCGACGCGGGCGATGCGGTGTCGAATCTCGGCGTGATCCGTCATACCTTGAACGATAGGCCACCCCGGCTTTACGCCGTAAAAACCGGTCTGCAAGGAGCGCCGCAGGTCGGTCACGCATTCGCCCGAGCGAACCCCTCGCGGTGTCGCGCGAGCAACGCCTCCGAGAGCGCGCGGCGCACGGGCTCTGCGAGTCGTTGGCCCTCACACACGAAGAACCGCTCGGCCTCCTCTCGCCCGAACAGGTCGCGCACGCGACGCCCCACGGTGAGGCGGTGCTTCTCGTCGAACGTGATGAGGTGCTTGTCGAACGCTGCATCGTGGAGACGGTTCAGTGCGATACCATTCGCCACGTCGAGCCGATGCGCCTCATCGCTTGCCCACGGCGCGATGTGGCTGGCGTTGAGGAGCGCCGGGTGGGCGATGCCAGTGATCGCGCAACGCCCGTTGAAGTTCGCGAGGACGACCCGACGGAAGTAGTCCTGACCGAGGCGCACACGTCGCTGCGCGGTGGTCTCCGTGCGACGAGCTTCGTCGCTGTCGACGCTCCCGGCGACGGCGACACCACGCTCCACACGCGCCTGCCACAGCGCTTCGCTCTCGGGCGCGACGATGGCGTGGTTGTGCTCGAACTCGCTCCACACCTGGGCATCGAGCGCGCTGGCTCCCTTGAGCCCCAGAGTTCGTCCCGGCAGCCACATCAAGTTTGGAGTTGAAACCTCACGCGACGTCCCGCGCGGTCTCCCGGCAACGAGAGCCGACACGCGTTGACGTCATCGAGTATCGCTGCGATCGCG
>CAISKJ010000433.1 GCA_903885885.1 uncultured delta proteobacterium | reverse complement strand
GGCGCCGACGCGGCGCTGTCGGCCCTCGGCCTCCGCCTCCCGGGCATCGCCCCGTGGAGCCGCCCCGAAGACCCGACCTTTCTCGACCGCAGCACCCCCGCGGTGGTGCGCGCGATGAAGGCCGAGGGCGTGCGACGCGCCCTGGTGATCAGCGCCGGCGGCGTGGGCGACAGCTACGACGCGGTGCCCGGGGCCTTCAAGATGTTCATCAAGGGCTCGGCGCTGCGCCACGTGTACCCGGCCCTCGATCGCATGGAGCGCGCGTGGCTCGCGAGCGGCCTCGACGTGTGCGTCGCGCGCCCGACGGGGCTCACCGACGAGCCCGCCACGGGCCGCGCGAAGGCCGTCGCGCGCATCGTCGGCCGGGCCACCATCCCCCGCGCCGACGTGGCCGCGTGGATGCTCGACGCCCTCGAAGCCCCGCGCTTCGAAGCGCGCACCCCGATGCTCACGGTGACCGGCGCGGCCTGACGGCGGGCGCATGCGCGGGGTGTGGGCGCGCGTCGGGCCGGAGCGCATCGACGGCGTCGGTGATCACCCCGTCGACGCCCATCGCGCGCAGCGCCGCGGCGCGCGCGAAGGCGCCGACGAAGACGCAGACCGCGGCGACGGGACCGTGAGCGCGTGCGTGCCCGCGCAGCCCAACCCACACACGACGAAGAGAGCGCGCGCGATCGTACGCATCGAAGAACACCTCCGCGAGCGTGACGACGTTACGCGCATCGGCCCCGCGCGAACACCTCGCAGCGCGTTGCACCGCGGCATGGGGCGCACGATGACGCGCGTGCCACCCACGATCCCGCGCTGGGGCTATCTATCCGCGTGGGGTTGGGGGTAGTGTGACCGCGGTGTTTTTGGGGTGGTCTCCGAAGGCTGGCAACAACAGCCGGAGGGGTTCAGGCCTGGCGGCCTCGACAGACTCCTTTGCGAGTCGCGTCGCGCTCCACGATCGCCAGGCGACGCCACGGCGGCGCAGGAGATTCGAAGGAATGGACAAGATGAAACGGACTCAATGGTGGTGGTTCGTCGGGGCGATGGCCACGGCGATCGGTTGTGGTGACAGCACGCCCCCGGCGGTGACCCCGGGCGATGTGAAGGTCGGCGACGCGACCGACGACACGCCCACGCCGACGGACACCCCGAAGCCGACGGACAACCCCACGCCGACGGACACCGTCACGCCCGACGACGTGCCCGTCGACACCATGGTCACCTGCGCGACGGGTCAGACGCTGTGCGGCAGCACGTGCGTCGACACGATGACCGACAACGCCAACTGCGGCGCCTGCGGCACCCCGTGCACGGGCACGCAGACCTGCGCGGGCGGCACGTGCACGATGGAGATGCCCTGCCCCACCGGCCAGGCGCGCTGCGCGGGCACCTGCATCGACGTGCTCACCAACGCCATGAACTGCGGCGCCTGCGGCAACGCCTGCGCCGCCGGCCAGACCTGCACCGGCGGCACCTGCGCGACCGAGACGGCCTGCACCGTGGCCGGTCAGAGTCGCTGCGCGGGCACCTGCACCGACCCGATGACGGACTCGGCCAACTGCGGCACCTGCGGCGCCGCCTGCCCCGCGGACCAGAGCTGTACCGCCGGCGCGTGCCGCGTGACCACCACCTGCATGACGGGCCAGACGGCCTGCGGCGGCTCGTGCGTGAACACGCAGAGCGACAACAACAACTGCGGCACCTGCGGCACGACCTGCCCCACGGGCCAGACCTGCCAGACGGGCGCCTGCCGCATGATGGCCTGCCCGACGGGCCAGGACCTCTGCGGCACCGCCTGCGCGAACCTCATGACCGACACCGCGAACTGCGGCACCTGCGGTCGCGCCTGCGCCACCGGCCAGACCTGCACCGGCGGCACCTGCGGCGGCGCCGTGATGTGCCCCACGGGCCAGACGGCCTGCGGCGCTGCGTGCGCCGACCTGCAGAGCGATCCGACCAACTGCGGCGCCTGCGGCACGGCCTGCCCCGCGGGCAACACCTGCGCGGCCGGCGCCTGCCGCGCCCCGCGCCCCACCTGCGCGACCGGTGAGATCGACTGCGCCCCGATGGCGACCGCCCCGAGCTGCGTCAACACGCAGACCAGCAACGCCAACTGCGGCGCCTGCGGCACGGTGTGCCCGACGGGCCAGACCTGCATGGCGGGCGCGTGCACCTGCGCCACGGGCCAGACCCTCTGCGGTCGCGCCTGCGTGAACACCGTGACCGACAACGCCAACTGCGGCGCCTGCGGCACGGCGTGTCCGATGGGCCAGAGCTGCGCCGGCGGCATGTGCCGCTGCGCCACGGGCCAGACCCTCTGCGGCGGCGCCTGCGTCAACGCGCAGACCGACAACAGCAACTGCGGCATGTGCGGCCGCGTCTGCCCGATGGGTCAGACCTGCACCGCCGGCGCCTGCGCCTGCCCCGCGGGCCAGATGGCCTGCACCGCGGGCGGCGTGACCACCTGCGTGAACACGCAGACCGACCGGGCCAACTGCGGCATGTGCGGCCGCGCCTGCGCCGTCGCCGGGCAGACGTGCACCGCCGGCGCCTGCGCCTGCCCCACGGGCCAGACGGCCTGCGGAACGGGCGCTGCGGCGGCCTGCATCGACCTGCAGACGAGCGCCTCGAACTGCGGCATGTGCGGCCGCGTCTGCGCCGCGGGCACCGCCTGCACGCGCGGCGTCTGCATGGGCACGCCCCCGGCCAACGACACCCGCGCCGGCGCGACGGTGATCAACCTCGCGACGCCGTCGCAGACCCTCGCCGCCAACACGACCGCGGCGACGAACAACACCACGGCCTGCGCCTGCACGGGCGGCAACGACGTGTTCTTCCGCTTCGTGCTCACGCAGCCCGAGGTGGTGTACGCCGACACCTTCGGCGCCACGTGGGACACCTCGCTCTTCCTCCAGGACTCGGCCGGCGCCAACCTCACGGGCGCCCTCTCGGCCGCGCCGAACGTCGTCTGCAACGACGACAACGGCGCCGCGGGCCTCTGCCCCAGCCTCGGCAGCGGCCTCCAGTCGCAGATCGCCGCGCGCCTCCCGGCGGGCACGTACTTCCTCGTTCTCTCGGGCTGCGGCTCGGGCACGGCGGACATTCACTTTCAGCACGTTCCCGCGGGCAACGGCGCGTCGGCGCGCATCGCGCCCTCGGCGACGGAGCAGAACGCCACGGGCACCACCGCGGGCACCGGCACCGTCGCGTCGAGCTGCTGCTCGGGCGGCGCCGACAACACCCACTGGTGGATCACCTGCCCCGGCACCGCGGCGCAGACCTTCTACGCCTCGACCTGCAACGCCACCACGGGCGCCAACCTCGTGGGCTACGACGTCGAGGTCGCCCAGTACAGCGCGCTCCGCGGCGCCGCCGCGGTCTGCAACGACGACGTGGGCTTCGTCTGCGGCACGGGCGCGTCGATGAGCTCGACGATCCCCGCCACGACGGCCACGCAGGCGGGCCTCAACGCCCTCATCGCCGACTCGTGCTCGGGCGCCGGCCCGTACACCGTCCGCTACTCGCTCTCGGCGCCCTGCACCACGGGCGCGCGCTGCGGCACGGCCTGCGTCGACACGAACACCAACGTGAACAACTGCGGCGGCTGCGACCGCCGCTGCGCCACGGGCAACCTCTGCATCGCGGGCCTCTGCGTGGCGCCGCCCGCCAACGACACGCCCGCGGCCGCGCGCGTGCTCGACATGACCGTGCCCCAGACGATCATCACCGCCATTGACACCCGCGCCGCGGTGAACAACACGGCCGGCTCGTGCGGCTGCGCCACGGGCAACGACATCTTCTTCAACTTCACGGTCCCGGCGGGCCCCCGCCAGATCATCTACGCCGACACCCTCGGCTCCAACTGGGACACGTCGCTCTTCGTGCAGACCAGCACGGGGACGAACGTCACCCTGACGGGCCTCCCCGCCAACGGCGTGGCCTGCAACGATGACGGCGGCCTCCCCGGCTGCAGCACGGCCCTCCAGTCGCAGATCATGCTCATGCTCAACCCCGGCGCGTACCGCCTGGTGATCTCGGGCTGCGGCACCGGCGGCACCACGACGAACCTGCGCTTCCATCACCTCCCCGTCGGCAACGGCGCGGTGGCGGCGATCAACGCGGGCGCCTCGACGCCCGGCGGCACCACCACGGGCGCCGGCGCCATCACGCAGAGCTGCGGCGGCGGCACCGGCCCCGAGAACACCTACTACTGGCACACCTGCGCCGCGACGGCGGCGGGGTCGTTCACCGCCAGCACCTGCGCCCGCGCGACCTGGGACACCGTCCTCGAGCAGCGCAGCGCCTCGCGCACCGCGAACGTCTGCAACGACGACGTGGGCGGCACCTGCGGCGTGCGCTCGTCGGTGACGGCGGCGATCCCGGCCGGTCCGGGCCTCCACACGTTCTACGTCGACGGCTTCAGCGGCGCTTCGGGCGCGTACACGATCAGCGTGTCGCGTCCCTGAGTGATTCCCCTCCGCCCGTGACGTGGGTGTAACGCGTCGCGGGCGGGTCCCTCCCGCTCTCCCTTCCGATCACGAGACCGCCGGCGGCTCACACCGCCTTCGCCTGCGGACGCAGGGTGGAGCGTGGTGCAGTACGCGTCCGCGGTGACCCTTCTCGTGGGCCTGGCCTCGGTCGTCGGATGCTGGTGCGCGACGCGGACCTACGTGTCCGCGGAGGTGAACCAGTGCAGCTGCACGGTCTCATCGCCCGACGGCGGCGCGCCGAGGGACGCAGGGACGATGACCGCGTGCGGGTCCCCCGGGTCGTCGTTGCTCAACCGGTGTTCGGGCCACCACGAATATCGCGTTGAAATGGACGGCGGCGTCTGGACCGGCACCGAGACCAGCCTCGCGGGCGATCTCTGTCGGTGCACCTGCGCGTCGACGGGCGAGACCTGCGAGGTGCCCCTCGCCTGCCGTTGAGGGCGCGTTGACGCCCGTCCTGCATCGGCGTGAGACGATCAGCGCGCGTCGGTGAGCGTGCGCGCTAGGCGTTCGCGAGGCGCGAGACGAGCCACGCGCAGCCGGCCACCAGCACGGCGGCGCGCGCGGCCTGGCGGGCCTTCGCGGCCTGCTCCGCGGAGAGCCACCGCGCGAGCTGCGCGGCCACGAGGAGGGCGACGGCGGTGACCGCCACCTGTCCGAGCTCGACGCCGAGGTTGAAGCCCGCCACGAGGGGCACGCGGTCGCCGGGCTCCACGCCGAGCGCGCCGAGCGCCCCCGCGAAGCCCAGGCCGTGGATGAGCGCGCAGCCGAACACGAGGCCCATGCGCACCCGCGGGCTCACCGCGCGCTTGCGCGCGTGGGCGAGGCCGTCGAGCGCGGCCATGCCGATGAGCGTCGCGGCGATGGCGGGCTCGACCAGCGAGGCGGGCACGCGCACCACGCCCGCGACGGACAGCCCGAGCGTCACCGCGTGGCCGAGCGTGAAGCACGTGAGCGCGAGCACCACGCGGCGCCACGACCCGCCGCCCACGAGCGTGACGCCGAGAAAGAGCAGGTGGTCGTAGCCCGAGAGGATGTGCTGCACGCCGCGGCGCGCGGCGTCGACGAAGGTCTCTGTCGCCGTGGGAAAGAGCACGCGTGCGCGCTCGTCGGGGCTGAACGTGAGCACGCGGCGCCGCTCGCCGCGCGTCACGAGCACCTCGAGGGAGCGCTCCGCGGGGGCCGTGCCGAAGAGCCCGATGCGGAGCGTGGCCGAGCGCTCGGGGTGCGGGTGCGCGATGCGCCCGAGGGCCACGAGCTGCGGGGCGGGCGCGTCGGGCGTGTCGTCGTCGGGCGAGAGGCTGAGGAGTATGCCCTCGGGGGCGTGCGCGCCGTCGGCGTCGACGAGCGCGACGCCCGCGCCGATGGCCGCCGCGATCTCGCGGTGGTGCCCCTCGAACTCGCGCCGCGAGAGGCGCCCGTCGCGGTCGTCGTCGGCGCG
>CAISKJ010000432.1 GCA_903885885.1 uncultured delta proteobacterium | reverse complement strand
GCGAGGACGAGCACACGCTCGCGCTCGTGTCGCCCTGCGCCTTCCCGCGCGGTGTGATCGCGGCCGACCTGGAGGGCGACGTGCGCGACGAGGTCGTGCTGTACTGTCTCGAGAGCTTTCACGTATTTGCCCTCAGCGAAGGCCATTTGCGTGAGCGGCTGCGCTTCGTTCCGGTGCCGCCGCGAGGGCTCGAGGCGGGCCTCGGTCGTCCGGCGGTGTACGACATGGACGGCGACGGTCGGCGCGACGTGGTCGTCTGCGAGCACTACACGAGCGAGCGCGGCGGGGGCCGCGGCGGTGCGACGCGCTACGTGGTGAACCGCGGCGATGGGCGCTTCGGCGGGCTCGTCGAGCTCGACCGCCTCGACGGTTGCGGCGCGGTCGCGGTCGGTGACGTGACGGGCGACGGGCGCGACGAGCTGCTCGTGGCGCACACGGGCAACCCGTACCAGGCGACGCTGCCGCAGGGCGACCTCGCGTGGTTCGCCCGCAGCGGGCGCACGTGGACGCGGCGCGGTCGCCTCGCGGTGGGCCGCTGGCCCGTCGAGATCGAGGTGCTCGACGTGAGCGGCGATGGCGTGCGCGATGTGGTCGTGCGTCACGACTGGGACAACAGCCCGCCGGTGGTGCTCCCGGGCTCGCGGGCGGGGCTGCGCGCGATGGACGCGACGCTGCACGCCCCGGAGGCCGACCCCGCGCGGCGGGTGATGGGCCGCTTCGACCTCGACGAGGTGCCCGACACGGCAGAGATTACCGCCACGCGCGCGCTCCGGCTCACGCGCTCGGCGCCGTCCGACGACCCCGCGATCCGCGAGGTGTCGGGCGAGCCGGTTATGCTTCCGCCGCAGCCGGTCGGCGCCGACGCTTCCGTCGACGCAGACGGTGATGACGACCCCGACGAGGCGTGAACTCCGGGGCCACGAGGATCAACCCAATGGGAATGCTGTTCGAAGTCGCCTCTCGCATCGCGCGCACCCCGCTCGACGCCCCGCTGCGATGGCTCGCGGGGCGCCTCACGCGCTACACCGACATCGCCGACAACCTGAACAACTGCGACTTTGCCTCCAACGGCGAGGGCTTCGTGATGCGCATGGGGGCTCCCCACTGGCGCGTCGCCTTCGACGTGGGCGCCAACATGGGCGACTGGGCGCGCGACGTCGTGGGCTACAATCCCGCCTGCGTGGTGCACAGCTTCGAGGCGTCGCCGTCGACCTTCGAGATGTTGCAAGAGCGCATCGGGTCTCTTTCCGGCGTGACCCTCCACGCGATGGGCGCCGGCGCAGAAGAGGGCGAGATCGGCTTTCACGACCAGGGCCGCGGGTCGGTGCTCTCGTCGTTCGTGTCGCGCGACCAGAGCGCCGCGCAGGGCCCCGATCGCATCGTGCCGGTGCGCGTGCGCCCCCTCGACGCGGTGCGCGCCGAGCTCGGCCTCGACCACGTGGACTTCATCAAGGTCGACACCGAGGGCTATGAGCTCCCGGTGCTGCGCGGGCTCCGCGAGACGCTCAGCGGGCGCCACGTCGACTGTGTGCAGTTCGAATACGGCGGCACCTGGCTCGACGCGGGGGCGCGCCTTCACGAAGCCTGCGAGCTCTTCGCCGCCCATGGCTACAGCGTGTACCGGATGATGCCCGATCGCGTGGTGCCCTTTGCGTACAACGCCGTCCGCGACGAGCACTTCAAGTACGCCAACTTCCTCGCGGTGCACGACCGGTCGGTGTTTGCCCGGTGGGGTATCCCGGGCGCTTGACCGTTGCGAGAGGGTTCGCGTACGGTCGCGACGCGTCCGGTTGGGGTCCCCGACGGGGCACCGCAGGGCGCAACGTTTTCGATCCTTTCGCAGCGACAGCTCATGGGAAGTCCGGTGCGAAGCCGGCGCGGCCCCCGCCACTGTATCCAGGGACGAACGCGGCACGATGCCACCTTCACGGGGAAGGCGCCGCGGGAGGATGATCTGGGAGTCAGGAGACCAGGCTGTAGGTTGCAAGGCACGACGCCCGACAGGCGCGTCGGGTCCTTCTTCCAACACCGCGCGGGTGCGCGCGGACGGAACCAGCCTCACTCATGGCCTCTCGTTCATCACTCCTCACGCTGACGGTGGCCGCGCTCAGCGTTGGCTGCTTCGACGACGCGGCCCTGCACCCCGCGACGGACGATCTCGGCGTCGTCGACGTTCCGACGACCCCCGCGGACACTTCTGACGCAGGTCCCGACGCGGAGAAGACCGCTGACGGCGGCTTCGATGCCGACGTGGCCGACGGCGACGACGCGGCCCTCGACGCGCCGAAAGACGGCGCGGCGGATGTCGACGATGCGGCCGACGGTGCGAGCCCCGGATGCATGCTCGAGCGCGTCCTCGTGACTACGAGCAACTTCGTGAGCGGCGGCTATGCGCTGGGTCGATTCGCACCGACGCCCTCGCTCGTGGCGAGTTCGGTGATGGCCCCCGATCAAGACCACGTGCCGGTGCAGAGCGGCTGCGTGATCTACAACCTGCTGCGCGGCAACGACGTGCTCGCCGTGCTCGACCCGACGGACCTCCCCAACGTGCTGCGGCGCATCCCGCTGCGCGCGGGGAGCGACGGGGGCGCGCGCTACCAGGCGAACCCTTACGATGTGTACACGTACGCGCCGGACAAGGCCTACGTGGTGCAGTACGCCGTGCCGCGCATCGCGGTGGTAGACCCGTCGCGCGATGGCGCCGATGCGGTGCTGCGCAGCATCGACCTGTCGCCGGTGCGCTCGCCCGACGATCGTGACACCTCGGGGTCGCCGGAGCCGACGTCCATCGTGCGCGCAGGCCGCCACGTGTTCGTCGCGCTGCAGAACCTCAACGCGTTCACACCAGTGACCAACGGCACCCTCGCGGTGATCGACCCCGCGACCGACACCCTGCTCGACATCGATGGCTCGACGCCCGCGTTCGACGCCGTACGACTCACGGGGCGAAACCCGGTCGCGATGGACGTGACCCGCGGCGGTCGCCTCGTGGTGGTCGAGGGGGGCGTGGTGGTGTTCACCCCCCCGCAGATGCTCGATGGCGGCGTCGAGATGATCGACCCGGTGACCTATCGCCCGTCGGGCTTTCTGGTGACCGAGGCGCAGCTCGGCGGAGACATCAAGGGCATCGTGATGCTCGACGAGTCGCGCGCCTGGGTGGTCGTGACGCAGCTCATGGCGGGCGGCGCTTCGAGCGAGCGCGTGGTCGAGCTCAACCTCGACGCCCCGATGGGCTCGCGCATCGGCGCTACCATCGTGTCGACGGGCGCCATCGGCGCGATCGCGCGAGATCCGGGCGGCAACGTGTGGGTGCTCGATCGAACGACGGGGCGCGCGGGCGCTCGCGTGTTCAACCCGCTCGGCATGGAGATCACCACGGCGCCGCTTTCGTCGGGGACTTACCCCCCGGCGGGGATCGCGTTCGTGCCGTGAACTTCTCCACGCGCGTGTGCGCGTGGATCGTCGCCGTGTCGATCGCCTCGGGGTGCGGTGCGCCGCCCTCCGACGCCATGGACGCGCGCGTCGACCATGACGCCGAAGCAGGGTGCGACGAGGGCGACGTGCTCACCCTCGCAGACGGTCGCGTTACGGGTGGACATTATGCGTCCACCCTCGTGTCGTTTACGCCGGGGCCCGGGGCCACCTTCGGCGCCGACGAGTTGCCGGGCGTTGTGCTCGGCCCGCCGCAGGGCGCGGGAGACCTTCGCGGCGGCACCGATGTGGTGTCCCTCGGCGCCGGCGGAGAGATCATCGTGGGCTTCGAGGTCGACATCGTCGACGGCCCCGGCGACGACCTCGCGGTCTTCGAAAACCCCTTTCAGGTGCCTGGCGCGAACGAGCGCTACTGGGAGGAGCTCGGCGAGGTTTCGGTGAGCCTCGACGGGGTCACCTGGACGACCTTCGCGTGCGACCCGTCGGGGCCGCGGCCCCACGTGGGCTGCGCGGGGTGGAGCCCGGTGTACAGCGCGCGCGAGAGCGGGTTCTGCGCGACCGATCCGCGCGTGTCGGGGGGCGACCTCTTCGACCTCGCGCGTGTCGGGGTCGCGCGGGCCCGCTACGTGCGCGTTCGCGATCTTCGCACGCAGGGCATCGCCGAGCCCTCGACGGGGTTCGACCTCGACGCGGTGGCGGCCCTCCACGCGAGGCCGCGGTAGCGCTGCTGGTGTGCGCCGGGGTGAATGTGTAGGATCCGCGCGCCGCGCCGGGCGGCGTCGGATAGGAGCGTCGCGGCAACGTGAAGAACAAGGCACTCTTCGGTGTGATCGGGCTCGTGGTCGTCGCGTGCGGGGCGCTCGTCGCCTTCGCGGCGTGGAAGATCCTGAAGCGTCCCAGCGCGGGCGCCGGCGTGGCGGGTCGCATCTCGCGCGACGCGGCGGGCGTAGTGATCGCCGACTTCCGCAACGTGCGGTCGTGGCAGCCGGCGACGCGCCTTCACGACCTGCTCGCGCGCCCGGCTGCCGACGCCTCGGAGGCGCAGCGCGAGTTCGGGCAGCGGTATCAGGAGGTGACGCAGAACTGTGGCTTCGACCCGTGGGCGAAGGCCGACACGATCACCGTGGGTATCGAGCGCTCGGTGGTGGAGGGTCGCGACCAGAGCGCCATTGCGGGCTTCGTCGACGGCACCTTCACGCAGGCCGAGGCCGAGCGCTGCCTGCGGTACCTCGCCACGCGCGATCACCGCACGCTCGCCTCGACGCAGCTGGGGCGCCACGCGGTGCTCACCCCGCTGCGCGAGGGAGAGCAACCCACGCCGCGCTCGACGCAGTTCACCCTGATGCCCAACACGCTCATGGTGTCCGAGTCGTCGTACACGCAGCGCGCGCTCGCGGTGCTCGACGGCGACGCGCCGGCGCTCGCCACCGACGCGCCTCTCGCGACGATGGTGACGCGCCTCGGTCCGGGCGTGTTCCTCGGCGGCGCGGCCGACCTCGCCGAGCTCCGCTCGCGGCAGCAGCGCACGGTCGACGGCATGATCGACGACCTCGTGCGCACCAACCCGCAAGCGCCCGACCTCGCGCTGCTCCGCCAGGCTCGCACGGGCGGCGCCTCGCTCGCGGTGGTGAACGGC
>CAISKJ010000431.1 GCA_903885885.1 uncultured delta proteobacterium | reverse complement strand
GTCCGAAGGCCATCACGACGGTGAGCGCGGGCTTGAGGCGGAACCCGCGGAGCGCGTCGGCGAGCTCGGGCGCGTGGCCCTGGAGCATCGCGGCGGTGACGCCGGGCGGCGTCGCGAGCACCACCTCGTCGGCGTCGAGGCGAACGCCGCCGTCGATGTGCACGCCCCATACGTCGCCGTGCCGCTCGATGCGCCGCACGGTGGCGTTGGCGAGCACGCGCTGCGGGCCGAGGGCGTCGACGAGCGCGCGCACGACGCCGTCGAGGCCGCCCGTGGGGGCGCGCATCGGTGACCCGCCGGTAGGCCGAGGCGCCGACGCGAGCGCGCGAATGAGGCTCCCGCGCACGTTGGCGAACATGGGCATCACCGCGGCCACGTCGAGCTCGTCGACGTCGCCGCCGTAGATGCCGCCCACCACGGGCTCGACGAGAAACTCCTTCACCTCGCGGCCGAGGCGACGCCCCACGAGCTGGCCCACGCTCACGTCGCGCTCCTTGCGGGCGGGCAGTATAAGGTCGAGCGCCGCGCGCGCCTTGCCGAGGGGCGAGAGGAGCCCCGTGCGCGCGAGCTGCGAGATGCTCCGCGGCATGCCGAGCGCCATGCCCTCGGGCAGCGGCAGGAGCTTGTCGCCGTGCGCCACCATCACCCGCGACGCGGCCTCGTCGGGCGCGCGCAGCGTGTCCGCGAGGCCGAGCGAGCGGCAGAGGTCTTCGGCGTGCCCCGGGCGCGTGAGAAACGCGTCGGGACCGAGCTCGACGGTCGAGCCGTCGCGGTAGAGCGTGCGCACGTTGCCGCCGGCGCGTGCGTTCGACTCAAGGACGAGCACCTCGAGCTCGGGCCGCGCTGCGAGGAGGGCGTGCGCCGTCGAGAGACCCGCCAGCCCGCCGCCCACGACCACAACCCTTCGCTTCGTCATCGGCATCGACCTCTTCGGTGCGCACTGACTCACGTCGCGTGCCAAGCGCGCGCTCCGTGCGTCTTCGTGCAGTCTCGATCCGCGCTCGCGCACATCGCTCGCGGTGCGCGCCCGATGCGCACGGGTTCCCGTGTGTGGTAGTGACGCTCGGGTGATGACGCGCTCGGTGCTCGCCCGTTTGGTTGTCGGAATGGCGCTCGTTGTGGGCTGCGGCGATGACGCGCCGCCGTCGAGCGCCCCGTCGTGCACGCCCGCGTGCAGGTCGGGCTTCACGTGCGTCGCGGGCGCGTGCGTGCTCGCGTGCAACCCCGCGTGTGAGGCCTCGCAGTCGTGCGTGGAGCGCAACGGCATGGCCTTCTGTGAAGGGCCGATGGTGTCGGTCGACGGCGCCGTCGATGCGGTCGAGGCAGCGGTCGTCGATGCACCCGCCGACGCCGTGAGCGATCAGGGTGCTCCTGCCGATGTAGAGACCGTTGATGCGATCGCGCTTGATGCGACGGCGCTTGACGTTGCGCCGACGGACGCGCCCGCGATCGACGTGAGCACGATGGACGCACCGGTCCTCGACGCCGCTACGATGGACGCGCCTACGATGGACGTGTCCGCGGCGGATGCACCCGCGCGCGATGCGGTCGGCACGGACGCGCAGGCGGACACGCCCGCCGACGTGACGGCGTCCGAGGCCGCGCCCCGTGACGTGGCCGACGCCGCGCCGAGCGACGTGCCCCCCTCGCCCGCCGACGCGAGCGACGGCGCGGTGCGCGCACCCTGCGGGCTCGCCGGGCAGCCGTGCTGTCAGAACCGCGTGTGCATCGACGCGACCGTGTGCGACACGGGGGCGATGCGCTGCGTGCCCTACACGCCCATCGTCGGCGAGTGCACCGCGACGCTCCGCTGCGCCGACCGCGACGTGTGCGGCGGCATCTTTACGTGCGGCGACCACGCGTGTCTCCTCTGCGTGCTGCCGGGCACCGGCGCGCTTGGTACGCCGTGCACCACGCTCGATCAGTGCGCCTCCGCGTTCTGCGCGAACGGGCAGTGCACCGCGCCGTGCAACGTGGGTCCCGTGGGCGCGGCCGCGTGCAGCGCGACGAACCCGCGGATGATCTGCGCGCAGTTCACGAGCCGCCCGCGCGCCGACGGCGGCACGCCACCGACCACCACCTTCGGCGGCTGCGTGCTCTCGTGCGCGCGCAACGGCGACTGCGGCGCCTCGCAGGTGTGTCGTCTGCAACGCAACGACTACGACGACCGCCTCGACCTCGTGTGCGGCAGCCCGACGGGCATGATCGCGCCCGGCGACGCGTGCGACCCCAACCCGCCTGCGACGGCCACCGCGGCCATGTTCTGCAACAACAGCCAATGCATCGCCACGGCCGATCACACGGGCTACTGCGCGCCCTTCTGCGCCACCGACGCCGACTGCCCCTCGGCCGCCTACGCGTGCATCGGGTTCATGTTCGGACGGCCGAGCGGGGCGCTGCAGTCGATTCGCATGTGCGCGCGACGCTGAGGCTTTACTCTGCAGGCATTCCGCGCAGCGCGCGGTCGTGAAAGAGAAGCATCTCGAGGCCCCCGGCGCCGCGGTTGAACACGTAGTCGTGGGGGCCTTCGATGATGCGGAGCTCGTGCGGGACGCCGCGCGCGAGCATCGCGTCGTGCAGGGCGACGACGTGGCGCGTGAGCCCGTCGGAGCGCGTCGCCACCAGACGGATGCGCTGCGGCGACGGCGACGGAGGCCGACGCCCGAGCACGCGCTCGACGCGGCGATTCACCGCGGGTTGGAGCGCGCCCACGACGCCGAAGGTCTCGGGGTGGCGGAGCCCCACCTCGAGGGCGGTGAGCCCGCCGAGTGACACGCCATCGATGCCCGTCGCGGCGCGGTCGGCAAGCACCGGGAGCTCAGCGCGCGCGCGGCGCACGACGGTGTTCACGATCCAGTCGGCGTAGGCGGCGGCGAGGTCGACGGTGCCCGCGTCGCCGTCGAGCGTGTCGGGGGTGTAGGGCGTAACCACCACCATGCCGCGGTAGGCTCGCCGCGCGAGGTCGCGGCGCAATCGGTCGTAGCGCGTCGTGGCGACGAAGCCGAGAAACGCGCTGCGTCGAAGGGGCACGTGACGCAGCTCCGCGTCGGTAGCACCGAGCTCGTAATCGTGGCCCCAGCCCCACGCCCCGGCCTCGGTGCCGCGGTTCGACTCGCCCCACCCGTGGAGCGCGACGAGCAACGGCCACCGCGCGCCACGCTCATGCTGTGGCGGCATCAGCACCGCCACGTGCGTGGGGCCGATGGGGCTGGAAGAAAACTCCCACAGGCGCTCGGTGAGGGAGGAAGGGCGCCGCGTGGGC
Organism: uncultured delta proteobacterium; assembly: GCA_903885885.1. Classification (GTDB taxonomy): domain Bacteria; phylum Myxococcota_A; class Polyangia; order Polyangiales; genus CAISKJ01. The sequence continues at coordinate 2,943 of CAISKJ010000431.1, read as the reverse complement.
GGAGGCACCTGCGCGACCGCCACGAAGCGCACGAGCGCCGCGAGGACGAGGCCCGCAAGCGCGACGCGCGCGGCCCGCAGGAGGGCGTCGCAGCGGCGACCTGCTGCGGCGCGGTGGGCCTTCATCGAGGGGGAGTGTAGAGCGAGATCAGCGGCCGCGGCAGGTGCCGAAGACGCAGAACTGTCCGCGCCCGCAGGCTCGGCCGCACGCGCCGCAGTTGGCGACGTCGAAGTTGGTGTTGGTGCACCGGCCGCCGCAGAGCGTGCTGGTGGCCGGGCAGCCGCAGCGGCCGCCGACGCACACCTGACCCGCGCCGCAGCGGTTGCCGCAGGTGCCGCAGTTGGTGGCGTCGTTGTTGGTGTTGAGGCATCGGCCGCCGCACGACGAGAGCGGCGCGGGGCACGTGCAGGTGCCGCCGCTGCACCCGAAGGTGGCCGGGCAGCGGTTGCCGCAAGCGCCGCAGTTGTTCGTGTCGGTGTTGGTGTCGATGCACCGGCCGCCGCACGACGAGAGCGGCGACGAGCACGCGCAGCGGCCGCCGACGCAGGCCTGCGTCGCGGCGCAGGCGTTGCCGCAGGCGCCGCAGTCGAGGGGGCTCGAGCTCGTGTCGACGCAGAACCCGCTGCACAGCACCGTGGAGCCAGGGCACGCGCAGCGGCCGCCCATGCACGGCGTCCCCGACGGGCACGAGGTGCCGCAGGCGCCGCAGTTGGCCGGGTCGCTCTGCACGTCGACGCAGCGGGTGCCGCAGGCGACGCGGGGCGACGCGCAGGTCATCGCCATGATGCAGGCGCCGGCGGTGCACGTCGCGCCCGTGGCGCACGCGTTGCCGCAGCGGCCGCAGTTGGCGGGGTCGCTCTGCACGTCGACGCAGCGGTCGCCACAAGTCGTGCGCGGCGGGGGGCACGGGGTGCCGCACACGCCGCCCACGCAGACGGCAGCGCCGGGGCAGATGTTGCCGCAGCCGCCGCAGTTGGCGGGGTCGGTCTGGGTGTCGGTGCAGCCGCCGCCGCACTCGACCTGCGGGGCCCTGCAGCGGCTCTGGCAGACGCCCGCGACGCAGGCGGCGCCCATGGGGCACACGTTGCCGCACGCGCCGCAGTTGTTGGTGTCGGCGGTGGGGTTGATGCACCGGCCCGAGCACTGAATCTGCGGCGCCGCGCAGGTGGAGCCCACGCAGGTGCCGCCGGTGCACATCTCGCCCGCGGCGCAGCGACGGCCGCAGGCGCCGCAGTTGGTGGGGTCGGTGTTGAGGTTCGAGCAACCGCCGGGGCAGATGCTGCGCGGGGGCATGCAGCCGGGGGGCGAGCCGCAGCGGCCGAGGAGACAGATCTCACCGGCGCCGCAGCGGTTGCCGCCGGCGCCGCAGTTGGTGGGGTCGATGCGGAAGTCGGTGCAGCCGCCGTTGCACGCGACGAGCGGCGCCGTGCAGCGCGCCTGGCAGCTGCCGAAGGAGCACAGCTGGCCTGCCGCGCAGCGGTTGCCGCAGGCGCCGCAGTTGGCCGGGTCGTTGAGCGTGATCACGCAGGTGCCGCCGCAGCGGGCCGACGGGAACGGGCACGTGAGTGTGCAGATGCCGAGGCCGCAGGCGGCGCCCGCGGGGCACGTGACGCCGCAGCGGCCGCAGTTCGAGGGGTCGTTCTGCGTGTTGACGCAGGAGGAGCCGCAGGTGACGTTGGGCGCCGCGCAGGTCGTCTGGCAGACGCCCGCGGAGCACACCTGGCCGTCGGCGCAGCGGTTGCCGCAGGCGCCGCAGTTGTTGGCGTCGGTCTGCCCGTTGACGCAGGTGCCGCCGCAGTTGAGCTGCGTGGTCTCGCACGCGACGGCGCAGAGGCCGCCGGTGCACACGCGGCCGGTGGGGCACGCGTTGCCGCAGCCGCCGCAGTTGGCGCGGTCGCTGCGAAGGTCGGCGCAGGCGCGACCGCAAAGCGACTGCCCGGGCGGGCAGACGGCCATGCAGGTGCCCGACGAACACGTGTCGGTGGCGGCGCAGGCGTTGTTGCACGAGCCGCAGTTGAGTCGGTCGGAGGAGAGGTCGACGCAGGCGCCGGCGCACTCGGCCGTGCCCGGCGGGCAGATGGCCACGCAGACGCCCGCCGCGCAGCGGCCGCTGCGACAGGCGGTGCCACAGGCGCCACAGTTGGCGGGGTCGCTCGTCGTGTCGACGCAGCGATCACCGCAGGTCGTGAGCGGGGGGACGCACACCGGCGGAACGTCGACGTCGCCCGGCACGTCGGGGTCGACGGGCACATCGGGCACGTCGGGCGCGTCGGGGTCGACGGGCACGTCGGGCACATCGAGCACGTCGGGGTCGACGGGCACGTCGGGCACATCGACGTCGAAGGGCGCGTCGGGCACATCGACATCGACGGCAACGTCGGCGTCAACCGAGACGTCGGGCAACGCGCCGTCGAGGACGACTTCGCCCTCGAGCTCGGTGCGACCGCACCCCGCCGCGAGCAGGGCAAGGGCGCTGGCGAGCGCCGTGATACGGAGAATGCGCATGAAGTTCTTCCCTCCTGTGGGAGGCGTTCGAAGCAACGGTGTGAATCGGTGTCGCCGACCGGAAGAGGTCAGGGAATAGCCCGCTCGACGTGGCGCGATCATGCGTCAGGACGCCGCGTCGGTAAAGCGGTGTAGATTCCACGCCCCGACGTGAAGGTACCCGCCCGTCTCCGCGCCGCCGCGCTCGCTGGAAGCACTGTTCTTACGATGGTTTCGCGCGTCGAGGGGCGTTGCCTGGTGCGTCCCGGCGCCGACGGCGAGCTCGCGACGTGGCTCGTCGCGGGGCCCTATCGCGCGGGCCCCCTCACCCCGCGGCCCTCCTGGGGCGCCGTCTTCGACGCGCTGCTCACCAACCGCGCGTCGGGCCTTGACGTCGCCGAGGCGGCGCTCCGCCCTTCGGCCACGGCGAGCGCGCCTGCGTGGCGTGCCTTCGCCTCG
>CAISKJ010000430.1 GCA_903885885.1 uncultured delta proteobacterium | reverse complement strand
TACCGAGCCGCCGCTCGAAACGCTCAGCGACCGGTCGCCGGGTACCAGCGCGACGCTGGCGTCGGGGCCGAGCGTTGCGGCATCGGTCTGTCGATCGGCGCGACCGCTCGAGCCGCACGAGAACAGCAGCACCGCCAGACTGCACCACAACGATGGCTTCATGAACGCTATGGAAAGAGAATCTCACGCGTCGCGTCAACATGCCCGTGAGCCCCACCCCGGGTCGGAGCGAGGCATTGCCTCGCCGCCGGATCCAACGTGTTCTAGAAGGTACAGCGGGCCCGCGGATGCCCCGCGCCTGCCGAGCTGCAGCGCCGGGTGCGGCGTGCGTTTCGCGTCGGGCGCTCGGTCGACGAACCGCCGCGGCGGCCTTCCGTAAGCCGATCGGCCCGCTGCCCCCGCGCGATGGACTTCGGTGGCACCGAAGCCCCGAAGGCGCCGTAGTCGAAGTCCGGGAGGATGGCGGTCGGGTGGCCGGGGTGCATCTGTGCACCGGAGGCGCCGCCCTCGACCTGTTGCGGGACGCCGCCACCGCCGCCGTATGGGGTCCGCCACTTCGTCGCCGCCGCCCGCGGAAGCTGCGGTGGACGCGCGCAGGCAGAACGGCCTTTGGGTCGTGCTTGCCCACCTGCCCGCAGGGGCGCCGCCGGATCCGCTTCTCGGTGGCCGACCCCGACGATGGCACCGACACGGCGTTCGAGCCTGCGAGCCCCGGCCTCGCCCCCCCCCGAGGCAGACGCCAGGGGCCTCCCTGGCGCCGATGCGTCGATGCACCCACCCGTGTGAGCAACGACCATCTTGGTGAGGTCGGCATGCGCGTCTACGCGTGGCGATTGTGTAGGGGCGCCGGAAGGGGGCCACGACGGCTGGCGTCATTGGACGCGCTATCCACCCGCACCGCAGTCGGTATAGATACGGTGGTGCAACGATGAAGCGTGTCGTCCACACATGGTTCGTATCGGTCGAAGAAGACGGGGACGCCCTCCGCATCCGGCGGAGGGGCCCCCCGTGGGTGCTGCTCCCGCTCGTCACCGTCGGCGCTGCCGTGCTGGGGCTGGGCTTTCGCATGGACCATCCCCTCGGGCAACTCGCACCGCTGGCATTCGTTGCGATGCCCCTGGCGATCGCGCGCTGGGTGCTCGACCGCGAGCGTCGACGCTTCGGCGACTCCGTCGAGCGCGGCGTGACGATCACGAAGCGAGCGTCGTCGTCGGGCTACCGTGACGAGAGCCTCGCTGCGTCCGTCGTCGTGGACGGGCGGGGCTACGAGGCCGCGCACGTGCGGGGCGTTGGCGTCGCGCGGACCGCCCACCAGCGCGGCAAGGGGGCCGCCGCCTGGACGCTCTGGTCGTACACCGTGGTGATGTACCTGGACGGGCCGCGCGCGGTGGACGTCTTCGACACCCGCGACGAGGCGGCCGCGACGGGGCTGGCGGAGAAGATCGCCTCTGCGCTCGCGCTCCCCGCTCCCCGCACGCACGATCGTCGGGCGACGAGGCTGAACCTGGACGGCGCCGCGGTGGCGCTCGTGGCCTGCTGCGTCTTCGCCACCCTGATCACCATGATCTTCTCCGCCGGCGTGCGGGGGCCCGCCGCGAGCGTCTCCGACTGGCTGACAATCGTGATGAGCGTCGCGCCCTACGTGCTCTTTCTCACGGTGTCTGCCCGCTGGCTCGTGCGTCGCTCCCTGGCGGGGCTCGAAAGGTCCGAGCCGCACACGGGCGGATGAGAACTCCGGCTCGTGCGCGGGTAAGCGTTCACGTCGGTTGACACACACCCCTGCGGTTTCCCCACGAAATCAGGGGGTGGCTCGAGTTCGGCGTGCGCCGCCCCAGCGTGAACCTTGCCACGACAGCCAATCTGTTCGTCGAACACTCGGTGCCTGTACACCCTCGGCGGTTCGTCGGACACGCGCGCCGTCGTGAGCCGCACCGATCCGCCGACCTCGAGGCGGTAATCGAATGAACCGCCGACCTCCGCCGATCGGACAACGTCAACGATGAGCGCGACCGCAGACGGGGCTGAGCCGCGCTCGACGGGCCCATGGCCCATGGCGAACCCCTATCTGGCGTGGGCTCGTGGACCCCGGTCAAGCCCGTCGCTCACCGTGTGCGATGGATCTGGCGAACGGCAAGCCGCTCAGGAGGAGACGCGAGGCGAGGTTCCGTCGATTGGGTTGAGGGAGGCTCAGAAGCCCGTTCCCCCGCGCGGCGCCCCAGCCACGGGTATACCCGGGGCCTCATCGACGAGCCGCCGCGCCGCCTCGGGACTACGCCGCCCAGCAGGCGCGCCACGCCGAGCTCTCCGCCCTCCCCGGCGCCACGGGCGAGGGCAAGCCCTTCGCCGCCGAGATCGCAGCCAAAGATGCCGAGCACGACGGCTACGGCGGGGCGGTGTGGTACCTCGTCGAGGCCTGCCAGCGCGCGCCGAGCGTCTCGGCGGAGCACAAGGCCGCCCTCGAAGAGGTGCGCAAGCGCTTCGTGCCCGAGCTCGCCGAGCTCAAGCGCCCGCACGCCGACGAGGCCGCCGCGGCGGCGCGGCGCGCGCCCGACCTCGAGGCGCTCAAGAAGTCGCTCCGCAGCTTCGCCGTGCCAGGCGGCGGGAGCCTCTACGACTGGTGCGCGGCCTTTCTGGGCGCGGGCCGCGACCTCGACGTGCTGCTGCGCAAGCGCGCCGACGTGGTGACGGCCGACCGCTCGGGCGTGGCGGGCCTGCGCGCCTCGACGGTGGGCCTGCTCAACCGCCTGCGCACGGCGGTGGCCGACGAGCTCGACGCCGACGCCGACGCCCTCGCCCGCACCGACCACGCGCTCTTCGCCTACCTCGACGAGCTCGAGGCGCGCCGCGCCCCCGCCACCACCCCCGCCGCCGACGCGCCGCCTGCCCCGACGCCCGCCCCCGTGGGCTGACGGTCGCGCGTCTCCTTCACCCCTCTTCGAACACCTCGAGATCGATCTCGTCGAGGCGCAGCGCGCCGCCGAGCGTGGCGATGGGCACCGCGTCGCGACCGCGGTTCGCTCGCACGCGCGTCGCCCGTGTCCGTCTCATTGCGCACGTCAGCGCCTACGACCGCCGCACACGGCCAGGAGTACCCCTACGAAGACGACCATCGCCCCGAAGCGCACCACGCTCGCCCCCATCACGACCACGAAGAGCCTCGAGCCGCTCGCTGTTCGCACAGGCGTCAGGTCTGGGTTCAGGAACTCGAGCGGTGATTACGATTTTGCCAACCGGCGGTGATGGCCGCTTGCTCGGGCGCGAGCGCGGTCGACGTCACTGCGTGACCACACTCCGGATGCGCCAGCGCTCGACGAGCACGCCGGTCGGGAGCTGCCGCGTGAAGATCACCACGGGAGACGCCTACCTCGGCGAGCTCGAGGCGCGTTGTGTCCTCGCGACCGCCGCGCCCAGTTTACGAGACTTGACGAGGATCACGGTTGCTGGCGCTATCGAAGCGATGACATCCACCCCACGCATCGCACCGCTGATCCTGGCGCGTGATGGGCGAGCGTGTGTCTACTGCGCGGCGACGGAGAGCCATGAGGAGCTCACGATCGACCACGTTGTGCCCCGCGGTGTTCGAGCGGGGCCTCGGCGTGGGCGATGCTGACGCGCCCGCGAACCTGGTGACCGCGTGCGGGCACTGCAACAGCCTCAAGCGCGACATGACGGCGCGCGTGTTTGCGATGTACCTCGTAGACTCCCACGGGTGGACCGAAGAAGACGCCGACGACCTTCTCGCGCGCGTGAAGGCCGCGACCGCGCGCAGACTTCCACGATGAACAGGAGCGCACGATGGCAGACCTCAAAGTGACCGAGACCCCCGACGGCCGCGTGTTCTTCTCGCAGCCCCGCGAAGAGGGTGAAGGGGCGATGGCGTTCAAGGCCGTCGGCGAAGCGGCGGCGCTGCTGCGCGAGGCGGGCTACGCCGTGCGCATCGTGGTCGAGCGCGCTGATGGCGGAGCCATGTCAGACGATGGCAGGGCCTTCGTGACCGCCGCAATGGAGGCCGAAGCCCTGGGAAAGAACCCGCGCGAAGCAGCCGCGACGGTGCATCTGGCGCGTGCACGCGTGAGGCTCGCGGCGCAGCGTGAAGCGGCGGCCAAGAAGGCCGGGTAGCCTGCACGCGCGAGCCTTCAGCCCGCGACCGTTACGCGCGCTTCTCCCCTCACGCGCTCACTCCGCGCGGCCCTCGTCGAGACCCACAGCAACGCGCGGTCGGCGTCACCGCGTGAGGCGGTCCGGATGCGCCAGCGCTCGACCAGCACGCCCGTCGGGAGCTGCCGCGTGAAGGTCACCACGCCGGCGTCGCGGTCGACCGTCATCGTCGTCGGCTCGTTGCCGCTGGGGGCGGCGGCGGCGCCGCTCAGGGGTCGAGCGCGTACACGGCGACGCGACCGTCGGTGAACGCGATCGCGAGCGCCGCCCCATCGGGCGAGAGTGCGAGCGTGCGCGCCGGGACCCGCAGGCGCACGGTCGCGCGCGCCCTCGCGCTCGCGCCATCGAGCACCCACACCTCCTGGTCGTTCGCGGAGTGCGCGACGATGCCGCCCGGTGACGCGTGCGCGAGGCGGAGCGGCGCGAGGCCCGTGGCGAGGCGCACGCCCTCGGCGCCGCGGAGGTCGTGCGCCGGGATGGTGCCGCCCACGAACGAGACGAGCCGCTCGCCGCGCGCGTCGATCACCGCGTTGGACGCGCTCGCGAGGCGCACCGCGCCGACCGCCAGGGTGCGTCCGTCGGGGCTGCGCCAGCGCACGTGAACGCCGCGCCCGAGGCCCGACTTCGCCGTCGCCGTCGCCACACCGGCCGCGCTGAACCAGGCGCCTTCGAGCGCGCGCCCGCCGCCGGGTTTCGCGACCCGACGCCCCGTCGAGAGATCATACAGCGCGACGTCGCCGTGGAGGCTCCACACGAGGGCCAGGCGGCCGTCGGGCGAGAGGTCGAGCCTGTGCAGCGGCGAGCTCTCGACGACGGTGCTTGCGGTCTCGTCGCCGCGCGCGAGGCTCCACGCGACGCGCGACGACGCGGTGAGCGCGACGAGCGTGCGGCCGTCGGGCGAGAAGCGCGCCGACGACGCGGCGCCGCGACGGTGCAGG
>CAISKJ010000429.1 GCA_903885885.1 uncultured delta proteobacterium | reverse complement strand
TTCTCCGACGCGCCCGACGGCATGATTCCGCCGCGCTTCGGCCCGCGCGACAACCCGGTGACCTCGCCGCGGCACCCGTCGATGGGGAGCGCCTTCATCCGCGACGCGCGCATGTGCGGGCAGTGCCACGAGATCAACCACCCGCTCAGCCACCGGTTTACGGCCGACGGGCGCGACACGGGCGACGCCTTCCCGCTGCAGAGCACGTACTCCGAGTGGGCGCAGAGCGACTTCGCGCGGCGCGCGCAGCCCGAGACCTGCCAGACGTGCCACATGCGCGAGATCACCGGTGAGATGTTGCCCTCGACGCGCATCCCCGACGCGCCGCTGCGCGCGGGGCAGCGTCGCCATGAGTTCGTGGGCGCCAACGTGTGGGGCCTCGCGCTGCTGAAGGCGGCGTACCCCGGCGAGCGCGATGACGAGTACGACGCGCTGCGCGCGCAGACGCAGGCGTACCTCCGCACGGCGGCGACGGTGGCCGTGACGGGGGCCGCGACGGGCGTGGCGGGCGGCACCGCGACGGTGCGCGTGCGCGTCACCAACCTGTCGGGGCACAAGCTCCCCACGGGCTACGAGGACGCGCGTCTCATGTGGCTCCAGGTGATGGTGGGCGACACCGTGGTGTCGGGCGCGTACGTGAACGACGAGCTCGTCGAAGACGCGCAGGCCCGCGTGTACCGCTTTCAAGCGGGGCACCGCGAGGGCGGTGTGGTCACGCCGTCGGACTTCGTCGCGCGCCACAACGTGGTGATGGAGGACACGCGCATCCCGCCGCTGGGCATGCGCGCCGACGCGCGCACGGCGCCCGTGGGGCGTGACTACGCGGGCGGCCCCGACGGCGCGCTGCGCAACTACGACGAGGCGACCTTCTCGGTGCCGCTGCCGGCCACCGCGGGCACGGCGACGGTGACGGCGCGGCTGATGTATCGCACGACGACGAAGCACTACGTCGAGGCCATCGCGAACGCGAACCGCACCGACGACCGCGGCCGCACGCTGCTCGCGCTGTGGAACGCGACGGGCCGCGCGGCGCCCGTGGTGGTGGCCGAGGGGAGCGCGACGGTGACCGTCACCGCGGCCACGGCGAGCGAGCCCGAGGGCGGCTGCGCCACGCGGCGCGGCGCGGGCGGAGCGGGAGGCCTCGCGCTGGTCGTGGGCGCGCTGGGCGCCTTCGCGGCGCGTCGGCGCAGGCGCGGGTGACGCGCGTCGCGCGAACGGCACCACGCAGTCTCTTCACGCGGCCGCGGAACCGTGCTTCGATGCGCGGCACAACGCACTTTTTACCGGAGGATTTCGATGGCCGGACCGATCAAGCCCCATGTCACCGCCCGCAAGACCGGCGGTCGTACGATCGAATCGCGCGACCTCATGCAGGAGTACCTCGCGAAGGACCTCTCGCGGCGCAACCTCCTCGCAGGCGCGCTCGCGGCGGCCACCGCCGCGGCCTGTGGGTCGGACGGCAACACGACGCCCACGCCCACGCCCACGCCCTCCGATGCGGGCTCCGACGCGGCCGTCGACGCGGCGCCCGTCGACACGACGCCGCCGCGCATGACGCACCTCGTGGGCGCGGGCCAGCACGACGACCACGTGATGGCCGCCGAGCTCGCGCTGCAAGAGACGACGGGCTTCGACTTCGTGCAGAGCGGCCAGCGCGTGTACCTCAAGGTGAACACGAACTCTGGCGATGAGTTTCCGTACTCGACCTCGCCCGACATGATTCGCTGGGTGGCGACGAAGGTGCGCGAGCGGGGCGGCGAGGTGTTCGTCGGCGACCGGTCGTTCTTTGGCGACCGTAATACCGCGCGCAACTTCGACGCGAACGGCATCGCGGCGGTGTGCGCGGAGCTCGGCGTCGAGCTCCACGTCTTCGGCGACCCTGCCACCGACACGGCGGCCAACTCCGTCGACTGGATGGACCTCCCCGCCGACATCGACGGCCTCGGCGCCCGCGCCGCCTACTGGACCGGCGCCATGCGCATCCCCGCGATGGTGGCCACGGCCGACCACATCATCGCCATGCCGTGCGTGAAGACGCACTTCATCGCCACCTACACCATGTCGATGAAGAACGTGATCGGGATCATCAACCCCCGCGACCGTTCGAACGCCAACAACCTCGGCAACCACAGCACCGCGGGCGACAAGCTCTATCGCCAGGTGGCCTTCATGAACAAAGCGGGCCCCGCCGTTTCGCTCGTGGTGCTCGACGGGTGGAACACGCTCACCTCGGGCGGCCCCCTCCCCTCGAACGCGCCGGCGCGCGCCCCCGCGGGCTGG
>CAISKJ010000428.1 GCA_903885885.1 uncultured delta proteobacterium | reverse complement strand
GGCGCGGCGACGTGCGCGCCGGGGCGCTGCGGCGCGCGGGCGTCGGGCGCGTCGGGTGTTGTGTCGTTGTGGAGGGCGAGCCACGCGCCGGCGCCGATGAGGGCCACGGAGGCCAGCGCGGCGGCCATGAGGCCCAGCGAGACCTTGCGCGCCTCGGGGGGCTTCTGAAACTTGTTCTTCTGACCGGAGAAGGTGCGCGACTCGCGCTCGTCGAAGTTGAGCCCCTGCGAGCGCGTGGCGGGCGCCTCGGTGACGTCGAGGCGCGGCGACGATGGAAGCGCGCCCGGGTCGAGGAGCGGCGGCGGGAGCGGCGAGAGCATGCGCCCCTGCGGCGGCGTGTGCTCGTAGTCGAGGCCCTCCACCGCGCGCTGCGGGCGCGACGCGGCAGGGGGCTCCGTCGAGGCGCGCGGGGGCTCGTACGGGGGCTGCGGCGAGGTCGTGCGGGCGTCGACCGAAGCAGGGCGGGCTCGCTCTTCGATGGGGGTCCGCGCTCGCTCCTCGACGATGGGAGGGCGCGGGCGCTCCTCGGCGGGCTCGTCGGCGGCGCCGACGGGGATCACACCCGTCGCGCGCAGCGCGCTCGCGGCGGCCCCGCGCGGTTCGGACACGACGCCGCGCCCCGGCGAGACCGAGGGCACCGTCGACGACGAGGGCGACCCGCGGGACTCGGTCGCGCCGTGGCGCGGCGACGGGCGCTCGCCGATGGGGATCGACGGGGCGGTGCCGATCCCGCGCGCGCCACCGTCGCCCGAGACGACGCGCGCGGGCATGCGGGGCGCCGCCGCGCTCCCCACGGGGAACTTCGTGAGCACGTCGACGTTGACCACGTCGGGGGGGCCCGCGACGCGGCGCTCGTTGTTGGCGGCCGTCGCGCTGCCCGGCGACGACGAGTAGCGCGGCGGCGCGAGGTTGCCGCGCATCGAGGCGCGCGGCGTGGCGGGGACCGCGGCCTCGTCGACCTTGCGCTGCGCGCGCGCCATGGCGTCGCGCATCTCGTCGGCGCTGCGATAGCGCTGCGTCACCTCGCGCGTGAGCGACTTGTCGATCACCGCCGCGACGGGGGGCGGCAGGTCGGGCACCTCGTCGAGGATGGTGGGGGCGTCGGTCGTGGCGATCTTGAGAAGGATCTCCGTGGCCGTCTCGGCGACGAAGGGCGTGTGCCCGGTGATGCACTCCCACATCACGATGCCGACGGCCCACAGGTCGGACTCGGGGCCCACGTTGGCGCTGCGGCCCTGCTCGGGTGACATGTACTCGGGCGTGCCGAGGATCATGCCCGCGGCGGTGAGCTTGTTCTTCGCCTGCGTGACGTGCGCGATGCCAAAATCGAGGAGCTTGTACTGGCTCGACCCGTCGGGCTTGCGCACGATGAAGATGTTGCCGGGCTTGATGTCGCGGTGAATGATCTTGTGGCGGTGGGCCTCGGCGAGCGCGTCGAGGATCGCCACGCAGATGCCCACGGCCTCGCCCCACGTGAGCTTGTGCACGCGCAGGAGCGTGGCCTCGAGCGACTCGCCGTCGAGCAGCTCGAGCGCGATGAACACCGCACCGTCGGGGTCGGTGCCCGCGTCGAGCACCTGCACGATGCCGTCGTGCTTGATGCGCGCCATCGCGCGCGCCTCCATCAAGAAGCGCTCGGCGATCTGCTCCGACTGCGTGAGGTGCGGGTGCAGGATTTTGAGCGCCACCTCGCGCCCCGTGATCGTGTGCACGGCCTCGAAGACGACGCTAAAGCCGCCCTCTCCGAGCAGACGGCGCAGCTCCTAGCGCCCTCCGATCGTCGTGCCGATGCGTTCGCTGGGGGTCAGGGTGGGCATTGCAGAAAGACTGCGCGTTGTATGGGCTCGCAAGAACCCATTGCAAACGCGGCAAATCTTACTCCACGCGTCTCTCTGCCGTCACGCGACTTTTCACGCCCTGCTCACTGCTTGTTTGCCGCGTAATTCACGAGGAATTCGCGTTCTGCCGCGTCGAGCAGCGCGTCGTCGATGAGCCGCTCGTCGAGCGGCGAGAAGGTGAGCGGCACGACCCGCAGCCAGTCGGCCTGCGCCGGATCGGCGACGACGGTGCAGAGGTTCTCGATGCGAACGCCGCCGACGCCCTCGACGTAGAGCCCCGGCTCGATCGAGAACACGTGGCCCTCTTCGAACTGCGTGGTCGAGAGCTTCGACACGCCCGGCGGGGCCTCGTGCACGTTGATGCCGACGCCGTGGCCCGTGCCGTGCGCGAAGTCGACGCCCTCGCGCCACAGCGGCGCGCGCGTGATGCCGTCGAGCTGCGCGCCGTTGGCGTTGCGCGGGATGCGCGCCGTCATGCCCGCGATGGCCGCCTTGAGCACCAGGGTGAAGAGGCGCTTCTGCGCGGCCGTGGGCTCGACGCCGGGGCGCCCGACGAAGAACGTACGCGTGAGGTCGGTGGCGTAGCCCTCTTCGAAGTAGCACCCGGTGTCGAGCAGCATGAGCTCGCCCTCGCGCACCAGGGTGGTCTCGCTCGGCGGGTGATGCACGATGGCGCCGTTGAGCCCGAAGGCCGAGATCACCTTGAACGACAGGCCCACCGCGCCCGCGGCGAGGAACAGCCGCTCGACCTCGCGCGCGAAGTCGACCTCGCTCACCCGCGCGCCCTCGGCCACGCGGGCCTTGAGCCACCGCTGCGCCTCGGCCACGACGCCGTCGGCGCGGCCGAGCGCGCGCTTCATCGCCGCCAGCTCGGCGGGGTTCTTCTTGGCCTTGGCGGCCACCACCGGCGACGCGAGGGGCACCACCTCGGCGCCGAGCGCCGCGAGCGCGTCGCGCTGCGCCACCGACACGCTCGCGGGGTCGGCCACCACGCGCGCCTTCGCCCCCGCCGCCCCGAGCGCGGCCACCGCGGACCGGAGCTCTTGCAGCGAGACGAAGCGCACCGCGGGCCGCGCGGCGCGCAGCGCGTCGTCGACCGGCGCGACGTGCACGTGCACGAGGAGCTCGGTGGCGGTGACGAGGGCCTCGGCGCGAAACGTCGCCTGGTAGGCCATCTCGTCGCCGCGGAGGTTGGTGAGCCACGCGATCTCGTCGAGCTTGGACACCCACAGCGCGGAGGCGCGGCGGGGGGCGAGCCACGCGGCCACGTCGGCCACCTTCTCGCGCACCGTGCGGCCCACCGAGGCCTCGTCGAGCACGCGCACGCGCCCGGTGCCGATGATGCCCGGCGCCACCGCGCCGCGCGCCGCCTCGACGGGCGAGGGCGACGCCGGGCGCAGCGCGATCGCGTGCCCGAGGAGCTGCTTCTCGAAGGCCTCGAGCGTGCTCACCGCGTAGCGGTCGGGCTCGTAGCCCACGGCGAGCGCGGCGCCGCGCGCCTTCGCGAGCTCGATGAGCCGCTCGCCGCAGGCGCGCTCGTTCGAAACGCCGAGGGTGTTCTTCACCACCGTCCATCGGGAGAGGTCGACCTCGCGGTCGGCCTGCGCGTGGTAGCGCCCGTCGACGAAGAGCCACGCGGCCTCGTGGCCCACGAGCGCGTCGCCCAGGCTGCCCGAGAAGCCCGTGAGCCACTCGCGCGTGCTCTCGTCGTGCGGCACGTACTCGTTGAGGTACCGGTCGGTGCTGCGCACGATGAGGTAATCGAGCGCGAGGCGCTGCATCTCGGCGCGCACGGCGGCGAGCCGCGCGGCGTGATCGTGGTTGGCTTCGCTCATAAGGGCTCGCACTGATATCACATCACGCGCGACGGTTGGATCACCCGAAGCGAGCCGCGCACCACCGGCGACGCACCTTCGACGCGCAGCGATTTCCACAGCTCGCCGGCGTCGACGGCGCCGCGCAGGAGGTCGCGGTAGGCGCCCACGAGGCGCTCTACCTCGGCGGGGGCCTCGCGCACGAGCTCGATGCGCCAGCGGCGCACGCCCGCGCGCTTGCACGCGCCCACCACGCTCGCGGCGCTCTGCGCGGCGGCGTGGAACACGGTGTTGCGGCACCCGACGTCGGCCTCGACGGGGTGGTCCATGCCCGCGCGGTCGCGCATCGAGACCTGGTGCTTCTCGCAGGGGCGGCCGCAGTCGCGGTGATCTCTGCCCGTCGAGAGGAGCGCCGCGATCACGCAGTGCTCCATGTGAAAGAGCGGCATCGGGTGGTGCAGCACCACCTCGGCCCAGGGGCCGAAGCCCGTCTCGACGAGGGCCGTGAGCTGCGTGGCGTCGAGGTCGAAGGAGGGCGTAAACGCCGCGAGGCCTCGCGCGAGCACCGCCGCCGCGCTCACGCGGTTGGTCACGTTGAGCGAGAAGTCTCCGACGCGCGCCACGTCGCCGAACACGTCTTCGTGGAGGGCCCCGAGGCCGCGCACGAGCACCGCGTCGGGCTCGAGCGAGGCCAGGTACCGATCGATCTTCTCTTCGCCGGGCTTGCGGATGCGCGGCGGCGCCACCGTGATGTGCGTCGGGCCCTGCGCGCGGAGCGCCCGCACCGCGGCCCCGGTGCCCGTGAGCTCGAGGAAATCGAGGATCACCCCGTCGGCCCCCGCGCGCACCGCGGCGTGCGCCTGCGGCAGCGTGCGGCACAGCACGAAGAGGCCCGCGGGCGGCGGCGGCGTAGTAGGCGCCTGCGCGCTCGCGAGGAGCTCCGCGTGCGTGACCGCGGTGGTCTCCCACGCGCGCTGCGAGGCCGCGCAGAGCGCGTCGACGAGGGCCCTGCGCGCGCGGTTGAGCGACGACACGGGCACCATCGCCCCCTCGGGGAGCTCGGAGCGCAGTCCGTCGAGCTCGTAGGGCGAGTCTCCCAGTCGACCGAGTTTTTCACCGAGCACCGCGAGCGTGAGCGGGTGCTTCGTGGCGCGCTCGATGGGCGCGTCGCCCGTCACCGTGGCCCGCACACCTCGCGCCGTGACGGCCTCGTACACCGGGTGCTCGCCGAAGCCTCCGCGCACGGTGAGGCGCAGCCCCACGCGGTGCGGGTCGCGCTCGATCGTCGCGCGCACCTCGGCCTCGCGCGCGGGGTCGCTCGTCTTCCACACGCGGCGCCCCGTCGGGAGCCCGCTCACGTCGCGGTCGGGGCCGAGCCACACGAGCGCCTCGCCCGCGCTGGCGTGCTCGACCTCGACGTTGCGCTGCTGAATGGCCCACACGCGGCCGCCGACCTCACCTTCGCCCGCGCGCCCGCCCTCGACGAGCAGCCCGTCGCCGCGCGCGATGGGCCCGTCGAGCTTGATCGACAGCCACCCGCGGCCCCGCGCCGAGCGCACCGCGAGGAGCGTCGCGACGGCCACGCCGCGGTGGTCGCACGCGCGCCCCTCGACGAGCCGCTGGTGGTTCACCCCGTCGAAGAAGCCGTTGCCCGATCCGCGCGAGAACATCTGGTCGGCCGTCTCGCGGAGCGCGCGCTCGGGCGGCGGCGCCTCGCCCATCGCGGCGGCCACGGCGGCGCGGTAGAGGCGCGTCGCAGCGGCCACGTACTCGGGGCTCTTGAGCCGCCCCTCGATCTTGAGGCTCGCCACGCCGAGCGCCACGAGGGCGGGCACCGCGTCGACGGCCGCGAGGTCTTCCGGCGAGAGCAGGTACGCGCGCTCGCCGAGGTCGCGCAGCGCGCCGTCGACCACGAGCTCGTAGGGGAGCCTGCACGCCTGCGCGCACGCGCCGCGGTTGGCGCTGCGCCCGCCGATGGCCTCGCTCGTGAGGCACTGGCCCGAGTACGCGATGCACAGCGCGCCGTGGACGAACACCTCGACCTCGGCGTCGGAGCCCTCGCGAATGGCGCGGATGTCATCGAGCGAGAGCTCGCGCGCGAGGATGACCCGACTCACGCCCAGCGAGCGCGCGAAGGCCACCGAGCCCGCGTCGGTGCACGTCATCTGCGTGGAGGCGTGCACCGGGAGCTCGGGCGCGATGGCCCGCACCACGGCGGCCACGCCGACGTCTTGCACGATCACGGCGTCGACGCCGGCGGCGGCGCACGCGCGCACGGCGGCCTCGACGGAGGGCAGCTCGTCGTCGAACACGAGCGTGTTGAGCGTGACGTAGCCGCGCGCGCCGTTGTCGTGCAGAAAGCGCATCGTGTCGCCGAGCGCGGCGGCGTCGAAGTTCTTCGCGCGGGCGCGGGCGTTGAAGCCCTGCAGGCCGAAGTACACCGCGTCGGCGCCGGCGCGTACGGCCGCGCGCATCGCGGCGTCGTCGCCCGCAGGCGCAAGGATCTCAGGGCGTCGGAGCGGCTTCGTCGTCATCGGCGTGGGGCGCTACTTACCCCAACTCGCCCCTCGCGTGGTGCGATCGCCCGGCGCCCGCGCTGATTACGCCGCGCCGCCGCCCACGCTCAGGTGCTCGCGCGTGAGGTTGCGCGTCGCGCCGTAGCCTTCGCCCTCGACCACCAGGTCGTCTTCGATGCGCACGCCGCCGAAGGGAGCGAGCGCGTCGACGAGCGCCCAGTCGACGGCGCCGGCGTCGGGGCCCTCGCGCAGGGGCTTCAACAGCCCGTCGATGAAGTACACGCCGGGCTCGATGGTGAACACCTGCCCCGCGGCGATGACCGACGTGTTGCGCAGAAAGGGGTTGTCGACGCGCGGCTTCGTGAGGGCGCAGCCCACGTCGTGGCACTGGAGCCCCAGCGAGTGCCCGAGCCCGTGCGGATAGAACGCGCGCGTGATGCCCTTCGCGACGGCCTCGGCGCCCGACACCCTCACGACACCCGCGTCGTGGAGGATCGCCCCGAGCTCGTCGTGCGAGCGGTCGTGGAGCGCCTCGTAGCCGTCGCCCGCGCGCACGGCGGCGCAGAGCCGCTGCTGCGCGGCCTCCATCGCGTCGATGAGCCCGCGGTACGCGTCGGCGACGGCGCCGCGGCCCCGCACCCACGTGCGCGTGATGTCGGAGCAGTAGCCCAGGCAGGTGGCCCCCGCGTCGAGGAGCAGCGACTCGGCGGCGCCCGCGCGCGTGGGCCCCGTGGGGGCGCGGCCGTAGCTCACGTGGTGCAGCGTGGCGGCGTTGGCGCCGAGGGCGACGATGTTCTTGTAGGGCGTCTCGGGGTCGTCTTGCGCCGTGGCCTCGAGGTAGGCGAGGTGCAGCGAGAGCTCCACGCCCGCGCCGCCGCGAAAGGCCCGCAGCACGGCGTCGTGGCCGCGCGCGGCCCGGCGGTTGGCCTCGGCGAGGCAGAGCACCTCGTAGGCCGTCTTGCGCGTGCGCAGGGCGTCGAGGGCGCGCACGAGGTCGGGCGGGTTGACGCTCGTCGCGTCGAAGCCGAGGAGCGCCGCGCGCCCGTGGTCGTCGCCCACGAAGGCCACGCGCCCCGCGGGGAGCGCGTCTCGCGCGACGCCCACCGACTCGACGCCGCGCACGTCGAAGTGCGCGAAGAAATGGTCGCTCTCGGGGGCGAAGGGGTGCTCCCAGAAATCGAAGCGGTCGATGCGCCAGAGCGTGGGCTTGCTCGCAGGGCGCACCGCGAGGAGCGCGTCGGGCTCGGCGAGCGCGGCCCAGTGTTGAAAGTGCGGAACGGGCCGCACGGGCCAGTACTGGTCGTCGAACTCGCTGCGCTTGCGGGCGGTGCCCGAGTGGATCACCACGGCGTCGAAGCCGTGCGCCGCGAGCGCGCGCTCGTAGCCCGCCTGCAGCGTGGCGACGTGGTCGGCGTAGGCGGCGCGAATGACGTCGGGGATCATACCGAGGCCTCCATCGGGGAGCGGGCCATCTGCTTGCGCGTGCGCACGTCTTCGAGGATGGCGAGGCAGCCCTCGACGGTGTCGGTGAGCACGAGCGACTGGCGAATGGCCGCCGCGCCCGCGATGCCGCGGAGGTAGCCCGCGAGGTGTCGGCGCGTCACGGCCACGCCGTGCTGCTCGCCGCGCGCCTCTACGTTGGCGAGCAGGTGCTCGCGGCACAGGGCGATGCGCTCTTCGAGCGTGGGCTGCGGGCACTCGACGCCGGTGTCGATCATCGCGCGCGCCTCGCGGAAGATCCACGGGTGCTCGATGGCGCGGCGGCCCACCATGACGCCCTCGCAGCCCGTCTCGCGCATGGCGCGCTCGGCGTCTGCGCCCGACTTGATGTCGCCGTTCACGATCACGGGGATGGTGACCACCTCGCGGGCGCGCTTGGCCCACGTCCAGTCGGCGGCGCCGCTGTGGCCCATCTGCGCGGTGCGGCAGTGGAGCGTGAGGGCGGCCACGCCCGCGTCTTCGAGCTTCTTGGCGAGCTCGACGATGGGCATGTGGCTCTCGGGGCCCCACCCGATGCGCGTCTTCACGGTGACCGGGAGCTTCACGCGCGAGACCACGAGCTTCGCCATGGCGACCATCGCGTCGGGGTCGCGCAGCCACCCGGCGCCCGCGCCGCGGCCTGCGATCTTGGGCACCCAGCAGCCGCAGTTGATGTCGATCGCGACGGGGCCCGCCTCGTCGGCCATCTCGGCCGCTTCGGCGAGGCGGTCGGGGTCCGAGCCGTAGATCTGAATGGCCGTCGGCTGGTCGTCTTCGGGGAGGGTGAGCTTGCGCTTCGCGCGCTTGCAGCCGCGCAGGAGGCCCTCCACGTTGATGAACTCGGTGACGCAGAAATGGGCGCCGAGGCCCCGGCACAGGCGCCGAAAGACGAGGTCGGACACGTCTTCCATCGGGGCGAGAATGACGGGCTTGGAGAGGTACAGTGCTCGGAGGCGTTCGTGGGGGCTCATGGCGCGCGGGGTGCGGGTTCTACACCAGCCCGCGCACCACGGCTACGCGACCGGCGGACTCGGGACGCGGCGGCGCAAGGGTGGGATACTGTAATTCATAGCGTGGGATATTGTGAATGAGACATGGGATATATCGACAGAACCGTGGGATACTGCGAATGAGATATGGGATACAGCGATAGAACCGTGGGATATCTCGATTGAGCTGTGGGCTACGGCGCGACCGCGGCGCCTGTAGGGTGCGCGTTGCGCCGCGAGAGCTTGGAGGTGGATCGATGGGCAGTTGCGCGACGAGGGGCCGCGCTCGGCAAGAGGTCTGCGCTCGCCTCCCCCATCGCCCTCGGGCGAGCGCGTCGGGCCACGCAGTATCGGTAGAGAACGCGGCCTCGCCGCGTGGGCGTAGATCAGCGCGCGAGGCGGGCGCGGACCTTCGCCTGCACGTCGTCGGAGAGCGTGGCGAGGTAGTCGGCGGGCAGCAGCCGCAGCAGGTGATCGGGCAGCGCGAGCACCTGCTCGGCCTCGGGGCGCGCCGCGAGCGTCGCAGCGATCTGCTCGGGCGCGAGCCCCGCGAGCCGCTGCTCGGGGGTGTAGTTCAGGAGCGACGTCCTGATGAGCTCGTCGTAGCCGAAGAGGTCGGGAGTGGCGTGGGTGCTCATGGTGTCGCCTCGGGTGCCTTGATGTTCACTCAACCATTGCTTCGTCTCGCTGTCACGCAGCGGCAGCCCCGCGAAGATGCGCAGCAGGTCGTCGTCTTCGCGCTCGGCCACGGCCGCGAGATCGATGACGACAAGTGTGATGGGGGCGCCCTCGACCACGTGGTAGCCGCTCGGTGCCTCCGGGAGCGCGAGGCCGAGCTCGGCGAGCTCGTCGCGCAATGCGAGGTTGATCGACGGCACCGCGAGCAGCAGCGTGAGCTCGTGCACCGCGAGGCGCTCGGTGCGATCGCCGTCGGGCCGTGCATCGCGCCGCTGATGATCCGAGAGCCACAGCATGCCGTAGGCGAAGAGGCGAAAGAGATCACCTCGCTGAAAGGGCCACACCACGCTCTTGTATTCGAGGAGCGCCACCACCACGACGAAGCGCCACAGACCGCGCAGGGTCGTGCCCGTGTCTCGCGGGTCGTGCGCGGGGTCTGCCCACACCTCGATCACGTCGTCGACCCGCAGCGGCTCCGTGGTGAGCTGCACCTCGGCCCGCACGCGCGCCCAGCGCGGACATCGCTCTTGAAGCAGGCCCGTGAAGGGCGGGTGCCACGCGGTCTTCTTCGCGCTCATCGTGACGGGTGCGATCACGGCGCGTGCCATCGCCCGAAGTGCCTTGCATGCAGGGCGATGGCGCGAGCGTGAGGTGGCGGATCGGGGTGGCGGCGGGGTGGCGACGGGGTGGCGGACCGCCACCCTCGCGGTGCGGCGCGTGGCGACCCTTGCGCTTCGCCGACCCGCCTGCCGCGAGCGGGACTACGGTCTGGCGACCGCGCATCGCCTCGACATACGATGCGCCCCGAGGCCCCTCCGATGACTCGCACCACGTCTCGACTCACGTGCACGCTCGCGCTCGCCGCGCTCCTCCCGCTCGGCTGCGACGACGCGCCCGCCACGCCCGCCGCCGACGCCGCCGCCCGCGACGCCGCCGACGCCTCTGCGCAAGACGCGGCCACCGACAGCGCCCCCGTCGACCTCCCGCCGCCCTTCGACGCGGGCCCTCCCCCGACGCCCTACGCGGGCCCCGACGACTGGTGCCCCGGCCGCGACCACTGCACGAACACCGGCGACAACCGGCTCTTCGTGGGCGCGGCGCGCGAGGTGATCACCCCCGAAATTACCGAGACGTACACCGACCGCAACGGCAACAACTCGTACGACGACGGGGAGCCCTTCACCGACGCGAACGGCAACGGCGAGTTCGACGGCGTGTGGATCGCGGGCTTCGGCAACGGCCGCGCCGCCACGGGCGTGCACGACCCCCTCGAGGTGCGCGCGCTCGCGTTTCGCTACAACGACATCACCGTGGCCTGGGCCGTCATCGACACGGTGGGCTACTTCATCAACGAAATGGATCTCGTGCGGCAAGACCCCATGCTGCAAGGGATGAACATCGACAAGGTGATCATCAGCGCGACGCACGTGCACGAGGCCGTCGACACGGTGGGCCTCTGGGGGCGCGACCTCGGTCACACGGGGCTCAACCGCGCCTACCAGACCCGCGTGCGCACGCGCACCGCCGCGGCGCTGCGCGCGGCCCTCACGGCCCTGCGACCGGTGCGCATGCGCGTCGCGCAGACCGCCACCGTCGACGCCATGGGCTCGACGCTCGACTACGTGAACGACACGCGCGACCCGGTGATCTACGACCCCACCGTCACCGTGGTGCAGTTCGTCGACGATGCCATGCCCACGCAGACGGTGGCCACGCTCGTGAACTGGGCCGCGCACCCCGAGTACACGGGCTCGGAGAACACGCTGCTCTCGGCCGACTACGTGCACTACCTCCGCGACACGATGGAGCGGGGCATTCCGTCGGAGAGCGTGGCGGGCCTCGGGGGCACGACGGTGTTCATCAACGGCGCGCTCGGCGGGCAGGTGGGCCCCGGCGGCGGCGTGCACCCGCGCGCGCCCGACGGCATGACGGTGAGCGAGTCGGGCCTGCGCAAGGCCGAGCTCGTGGGCACCAACGTGGCGCGCCTCGCCCTCGCGGCCATTCAGCGCAACGGCATGGAGGTGAGCGACACGGCCCTCTCGTATCGCACCGCGCCCCTCAACGCGCGGGTGGAGAACATCGGGTACGGCATCTTCTACAACATGGGCATCTTCGAGCGCGAGCTCTTCGCGTGGAACCCCGCGCAGCCCCTCGGGCCCGACAACTACGCCTGGGTGCGCTCGCGCGTGACCTACTTTCAAGTGGGCCCCGTGGCGGCCATCACGGCGCCGGGCGAGCTGCACCCCGAGCTCTGGGTGGGCTTCGACGCGCGCTGGTCGTGGGGCCAGACGCGCATGACCGAGACGCGCAACCCGCCCGACTACAGCCGCGCCCCGACGGCGCCCTTTCTCCGCGAGCTGATGCTCGCCAACCCCGGCGTGCGATACCCCATCGTGGCAGGCCTCAGCGAAGATTTTCTGGGCTACATCGTGCCCGCCTACAACTACGTGCTGAACAGCACCATCCCGTACATTCTCGAGGCCGACGGCGACCACTACGAGGAGACCAACTCCATCGGCCCCGAGGTGGAGCGCTACATTCAGCACCCGATGATGGAGCTCACCCGCTGGCGCCCGACGACGCCCTGAGCGTCACCCGCGCAGCGCGTCGATGAGGATCGCCACGGTCTCGTCGGGCGCGTCGACGTGCACCCAGTGATCCGCGCGCTCGACCACGTCGCAGCGTACGCGGCCGGGGTGCGCCGCGACGGCCCGCAGCACGCGCGCGCGGTCGTCGGCGTCGAGCGCGCGCGAGCGGCCGCCGAGCACCATGTGAACCCGCACGCTCCCCGGCGGATCGTCGACCACGCGCCACAGGTCGCGCGCGAAGTAGTCGTCGAGCATCGCGCGCACGGCGCCCATGTCGATGCGCAGGCGGTAGGCGCCGTCGGGGTCGTGGCCGAGGTTCATCCCCAGCCACGCGGCGATGTCGCGCGAGAGCCCGTCGGCCATCACCGCGTCGACGAAGCGCTCGCGCGTCTCGAAGGCCGCGCCCTGCATCGCGGTGAGCATCGCGACGGCGCGCACGACGGTCTCGCCGCCGCCGGGCACCGGGCGCGCGCCGGGGTTGCCGTCGACGACGACGGCGTGGTCGAGCGCCCCCTGCGTGCGGTCGACCCACGCGAGCGCGCACTTGGCGCCGTACGAGTGGCCGATCACGGCGTCGAAGCGGTGCCCGAGGGAGGCCCCGAGGTCGGCGAAGTCGTCGCACGCGGCGTCGAGGGTGTGGGGCCCCGCGAGGCCGCGCGCGTCGCCGTGGTTGCGCAGGTCGGGGAGCACGAAGCCCCACGCGGGGAGGGCCGTCGACGCGCGGCGCACGAGGCCGCGCCAGTGGGTCTTCGATCCGAGGCTGCCGTGGAGCACGAGGCACCACCGCGTGGGCGACGCGGGCGCGACGATCTGGTGCGGGAGGGTCATCGCCGCGAAGACTACACAGCGCGCGGCGCCGTCGGGTATCACTGCGTTCATGGTGCGCCGCAACGAGTCGCTCGACCGCTTCGCCGAGGCCCCGACGGGGCGCAAGGCGGCGAAGATCCCCTTCGATTTCGTGCTCGAGGCGCTCGCGCCGCTGAGCCCCACGACGCGCCTCATGTTCGGCTGCACGGCCGTCTACGTGGGCGAGCGCATCGTCTTCGCGCTGCGCAAGAAGCAGGGCGACGCGCACGACAGCGGCGTGTGGGTGGCGACCACCGAGGCGCACCACGCCTCGCTCCGTGAGGCGCTCCCTAGTTTGCGCTCGATCTCGGTGTTCGGCGTCGGGGTGACGGGGTGGCAGAACCTCCCCGAGACGGCCGACGACTTCGAAGAGTCGGCGCTGCGCGCGTGCGCCCTCGTGCGCGCGGGCGACCCGCGCATCGGCAAGGTTCCCGCCAAGAAGCGGGTCGCGGCGAAGAAGGCGACCGAGAAGAAGGCGACCGAGAAGAAGAAGCCCGCGAAGAAGGGCTGAGGCCGCGGGGTCGCGCGACTGCGTTATGATCGCGCCCCTTCGAAGACCTTGTGATGAACGCCCCTCGACGGATCATGGCCTCGCTCGCGTGCGCCCTCGTCACCGCCGGCACCGCGGCGCACGCGCAGCAGGAGGGGGCGACGCCCGAGGCGCTGGTGCAGCAGGGGGCAGACCTCGCGCGCGACGGCGACCTGCAGCGCGCGCTCGCGGTGCTGCGCGAGGCGATCGGGCGCGAGCGGTCGGGCCGCGCGCTCGCCGAGCTGGCCTACGTCGAGCAGTCGCTCAACATGGTGCTCGAGGCCGAGGAGCACCTCGCCG
>CAISKJ010000427.1 GCA_903885885.1 uncultured delta proteobacterium | reverse complement strand
TCGGCGTTCATGCACATGGCGACGTCGGGGCGGGCCATGTCGCCGATGCGCGCGATCTCGCCGGCCGCGTTGCTGCCGCACTCGACCACCATCGCGGCGTGGTCGAGGGAGAAGCCCAGGAGCGTGAGGGGCGCGCCCACGAGGTTGTTGAGGTTGCCCGCCGTGGCGTGGCAACGACCGCGCACCGCGGCGGCCATCGCGGCGGCGGTGAGCTCCTTGGTGGTGGTCTTTCCGACGGCGCCGCTGATGGCGACGACGGGGATGCCCACCGCGCGCGACGCCATGGCCCTGCGGCGTACCGCGAGCGCGTGCTCGCGCGCCAGGAGCCCGAGGGCCACGAGCGTGTCGGGCACCTCGAGGTAGGGCACCCCCGGTGGGACCGCTGCGCCGTCGCGTACGAGCAGCGCGCGCGCGCCGGCCTTCACCGCGGCGTCGAGGTGCTCGTGGGCGTCGAAGCGCTCGCCGCGCAGCGCCACGAAGAGCGCGCCGGGCGTGAGCGCGCGGGTGTCGGTGCCGACGCCGGTCACGCGGAGCGAAGGGTCGCCGTGGAGAGTGCCGCCCGTGTGGCGCGCGACCTCTTCGAGCGAGAAGGGAACCTCGATGCGGGGGAGCGCCATCGCCATGCGCTGCTCCGTTACCTTAGTTCGCACGGCGACGCGAAATTGACGCAAGAGCGAGGACGCCCCGCGCGCGCTCAGCCCGCGGCGCGTTCGTCGAGGGCGGCGCGCGCGACCTCGCGGTCGTCGAAGGGCGCTCGAACGCCGTTCACTTCCTGGTAGGTCTCGTGCCCCTTGCCCGCGAGGAGCACGGTGTCGCCCGCCCCGGCGAGCGCGACGGCCATGGCGATGGCGCTGCGCCGGTCGATCACCGTCGCAAACTCGCCGCGCGCGGGCGCGCCGTCGGACACCGCGCGGAGCCCCTGCGCGCGAACGCCTTCTGCAGCGGCCTCGGCGATGGCCGCGGGCTCCTCGGTGCGCGGGTTGTCGCTCGTCACGATCACCACGTCGGCGCCGCGCGCCGCGGCCGCGCCCATCAACGGACGCTTCGCCCGGTCGCGGTCGCCGCCGCAGCCGAACACGCAGATCACGCGGCCCGGCGTGGTGGCGCGCACCGAGGCCAGCACGCGCTCGAGAGCGTCGGGCGTGTGGGCGTAGTCGACCAGCACGTCGAAGCCCGCGCTCCCCGCCGTGGGGGTGACCCGCTCGAGGCGGCCGGGGGCGCCCTTCGCGCTCGCGAGGGCCTCGACGGCGCGCGCGTAGGGAAGGTCGAGCGCGCCCAGAATGCCCAGCGCGGCGAGCAGGTTCTCGACGTTGTGCGCGCCCGCGAGGGGCGACACGAGCCGCACGTCGCCGTCGGGCGTGCGCACGGTCGCGTCGATGCCCCCGTGGCGCGCTCCGCCCGCGGTGACGCGCAGGGTCGCCTCGGCGCCGCGCGCGCTGTACGAGATGGCGCCGTGGAGCGTGCGCGCGAGGTCGGCGCCGACGGGGTCGTCGACGTTCACCACGCTCGCGCCGGGGCCCCACGCTTCGAAGAGCGAGCGCTTGGCGGCGATGTAGCGCTCCATGGTGCCGTGAAAATCGAGGTGGTCTTGCGTGATGTTGGTGAGCGCCGCGACGCGGAAGCGCACGGCCCCCACGCGCTTGAGCGCGAGCGCGTGCGAGCTCACCTCCATGACGGCGTGCGTGGCGCCGGCGTCGCGCATGGCCGCGAAGCGCCGCGCGAGGTCGTCGGCCTCGGGCGTG
>CAISKJ010000426.1 GCA_903885885.1 uncultured delta proteobacterium | reverse complement strand
GTGCGTCTTGCCCACGGCCTGCTCGTGCGTGTGCTTGATGTCGATGAGCTCGATGGCGACGCGCGCGTCGCGCTCGGCGGGCGGGAGCTCGCGCAGGGCGCCGTCGGGCAAGACCTCGACGGCGGGCGAAGGGCCCGTGCCCGGTCGGCGCAGCACGGTGATGTCGGGGCGCATGGGGCCGGGCGCGTCGGAGACGGGGCTCGGCGCGTCGGGCGCGAGGTCGAAGAGGAAGCGCACGAACGACGCGGGCGTGGGCCACGCGTGCTCGAGGAGGTAGAGCGTGGGGGTCTTGTCGTCGAGCGCGGCGCCGTAGGCGGCGAGGCGCGCGGCGTCGAGGGTGGCGTGCACGACGGCCCCGGTCTGCGCCGACTCCGTCGCGCGCGTGGCGGGGTTGCGCTGCATCAGCGCGTACACGCCCTGCTCGTAGGCGTGGCCGAGGTCGGCGAGGGTCTTGCCCGACACGCGGCGGTGCGCGTCTTCGACGAGCTCGCGGTAGGGCGCGATCCACGCGGGGTCGCCGTGCGCGAGGTCGAGGAAGAGCTGCCGCGGGCACTCCGACTCGGCGTAGTGCTTGAAGACGTGCTTGCCGATCTTGCCCATCGGGGAGAGTCCTTGTGCGGTGAGAAGGCGCGCCACGCTAGCACGATGTTCTCAGCGTGCGGTGTGCGCTGCGACGGGGCACGAGAACCTGATCGCAGCGTCAGGTCCCTGCGCTGATCATGACTGAGGGCGCGTAAAGATCGGCCCCGCCGCGGGCGTAGAGGGAGCCGCGCGACGGGTCAGATTTTCATGGCCCCGGCGTCGTGGAGGGGCCCCCGCGCGCACGCCCTCCCGCATCGATCGGAGCCCACGCAGCCATGTACCCGCGCAAACCGACCGTCTCTGCCCTCGGCCCCGGCGAGAACCCCTTCGCCGACGCGGCGCTCTGCTACGCGCACGACCTCCTCGCGGCCACCGACGTGAAGCGCCTCGAGGTGGGCGTGGTCGAGCGCCTCCTGCGCTGCGACCTCCTGTGCGAGCTGGGGCTCCTCGCGCTCGACCCCGGCGAGCTCGACGACGACGACCCCTTCGCCGCCCCGACGCCGCGGCGCAGCCCCTACAGCGGCCCTCCGCGCGAGCGCCTCGAGGCGCGCATCGAGGCGTGGCGTCGCGGGGCTGTCGCGGAGGCGCCCGTGCGCGAGCCCGTCGGCGGCTTCGTGGGCGCCAACCTCGCGCTCTTCTCGGCGCTGCTGGGCTTCGACGCGGCCGACCGCGCCCTCTTCGACTTCGTGGTCGCGGTGCGTTGCAGCCCCGCGCTCAAGGAGCTCACGGAGGCCTTTGGGAGCATGTCGCTGGGGGCCGCTGCGGCCCTCGTCGCCGCCGCCACGGGGCTGCCCCGGGCCGACGCGTCGCGCGCGCTCCGCAGCGGCCGCGCGGTGCGCAGCGGCGTACTCGTCGTGGGTGGCAGCGAGATGCGCGACTTCGGCGACCGCCTCGAACTCAAAGACGGCGTGCTGGACCTGGTGCTCACCGCCGGGCTCGACCGCGCAATGATCGTGTCGCGGTTTCTCCCCGTGGCCCCGCCGAGCGCGCTCGGGTGGGGCGATTTCAGCGCCGTGCGCGAGGGCGCCGAGCTCGCGCGGGATCTCCTCGCGGCCGCGCTCCGCACGGGGCGCGCGGGCGTCAACGTGCTGCTCTACGGCGCCACGGGCACGGGCAAGACGGAGCTCGCGCGCCTCCTCGCGGCGCAGGTGGGCGCGACCCTCCACGTGGCGGGCGCGGCCGACGACGACGGCGAGTCGCCCGTGACGGCGCAGCGCCTCTCGTCGCTGGTGCTCGGGCAACGGCTGCTCGAGCGCAGCGGCGCGGTGCTGCTCTTCGACGAGCTCGAAGACCTGTTCACCTGGGAGGGCGGCCACGGCGACCCCTTCGGGCGCCGCGCGGGCGCGACGGGGCGCATGTCGAAGGCGTGGTTCAACCAGCTGCTCGAGAGCAACCCGGTGCCCACGGTGTGGATCTCGAACAACGTCGAGGGCGTCGACCCGGCGTTTCTGCGCCGCTTCGCCTTCGCCGTCGCGTTTCGCGCGCCGGGCCCGGGCCAGCGGGCGCGCATGCTGACGCGGCACCTCGCGCCCACCGACGCGCTCTCGCCCATCGACGTCGAGGCCGTCGCGACGCGCTTCGCGGTGCCCGCGGCCACGCTGCACGGGGCCGTGAGCGCGGCGCGGCTCATCGCCGCCGACGGGCGCGCCGACCGCGCGGGCGTCGAGCGTCTGCTCGCCCCGATGGACCGGCTCCTCAACGGCGTCGACGCCGGTCGCGCGCTCGACTTCGACGCGGGCGCCTACGACCTCGCGGCGCTGAGCAGCCCCGTCGACCTGGTGGGCCTCGCCGATCGCCTCGCGGCGTGGCAGCCCGGCGAGCGCGCGGGGGTCACGTTGTGCCTCCACGGGCCGCCGGGCACGGGCAAATCGGAGTTCGTGAAGTACCTCGCGCACCGCATGGGGCGGCGGGTGATTCATCGCCGCGTGTCGGACCTGCAGAGCAAGTGGGTGGGCGAGACCGAGAAGGCCATCGCGGCGGCCTTTCTCGAGGCCGAAGCGGAGGGCGCGGTGCTGCTCTTCGACGAGGCCGACTCGTTTCTGCGCGACCGCCGCGGCGCTTCGCGCGGGTGGGAGGTCACGCAGGTGAACGAGTTTCTGCAGCGCCTCGAGTGCGCGCGCGGCGTGGTGGCCTGCACCACGAACCTCGCCCACGACCTCGACGAGGCCGCGCTGCGGCGCTTCGTGTTCAAGATCCCCTTCGGCTTCGTCGACGGCGCGCGGGCCGCGGCCCTCTTCGCGCGGGTGCTCGCGCCGCACCTCGCGGTGCCGCTCGGTGATGAAGAGCGCGCGGCGCTCGCGTCGACGCTCGCGCGCGTGGGCGACCTCGCGCCGGGCGACTTCGCCGCGGTGTCGCGGCGTCTCGCGGCCCTCGGCGCGCGGGTCACGGTGGCGGCCTGCGTGAGCGAGCTGCAGCTCGAGGCGCGCGCGAAGCAGCGGGCGCCGCGCGCGCCGGTGGGCTTCGCGCTCGGCGCGGGGTAGCGATCTCCGGTAGGCTCGCGCGATGTCGTCGCTGATCGGTCCGTGGCCCGTGTACGTGTGGGTGGCGATCGCCGCGGCGGTGGGGCTCGGCGTGGCGATCGTGCTGCGCCTCGCGGCGCCCCCGAAGGAGATCGCGGGCATCGACGTGACGCCTGGCGAGGCCGCGACGCTCACGCTCATGGCCGCGCCGTCGTCGACGCTGCGCGTGTGGGGCGCCTACGACGTCGACGACGTCGCCGACCCCGAAGAGGGCGAGGTGCGCGCGACCTTCGAGGCGCGCTCGGCGGGGCGCGTGGTGGCCGCGGGCGAGGCAGGCGCCGTG
>CAISKJ010000425.1 GCA_903885885.1 uncultured delta proteobacterium | reverse complement strand
GGCCCCGCGCGCCGCGGCGCCTCGGGCCTCACCACCGTCGCGCGCACCGGCGGAGGGCGGCCCGCGAGCGCGGCGTCGAGCTGCGCGGCGAGGTCGGCGTCGTCGCTCGCCAGCGTCGCACGCACCGCGCGCGAGGCCACGTCGATGACCCGCACGCGCTCGGCGTCGACGGCGATCACGTGCCGCGCGTCGAGGGAGGCTCCCACCGCGGCGGCGTCGTCGGCGAGGTCGCGCTCGGCGTCGACGGCCGCGGGGTACAGCACGCCCGGCGCGGCCTCGAGCGCGAGGGCGCCGTCGAGGCGCGGGTCGAGGGTGACGGAAGCGGGCGCGTCGGCCGTCACCGTGACCGTGTGAATGCGCGAGGGCCGGTCGCACGAGGCCGCCACGCGGTGCGCGCCCTGCGGCACCGTGGCCGTGCGCGCGCGCGCCGCGCCGGGGAGCGCGACGCCGTCGACGGTGACGGTGCAGCCCTCGCGCGGGGTGCGCACCGTGAGGGTGCCCATGGCGCCCGCGAGCGACGCGCGGAGCCCCGGCAGGCGCTGCGTGATGAGGGGCGGACACACCTCCGGGGGCGTCCACCCCGGGTCGAAGGTGAGCAGGCGACGGAGCCACTCGTCGGCGGGCTGCGGGCGCTGCGCCTCGAGGTCGATGCGCGCGAGCGTCATGAGGGCCGCGGTGTAGGCCTCGCGGTTCTCGGGGCGCGCCTCGAGGGCGTCGCGCTGCGCCTCGATGGCGCGCACCGCGGGTTCGAGGCGCCGCCGGGCGCGCGGGGCGTTGGCGAAGTAGAGGTGCGTCGCCGCGAGCAGCTCCTCGCGCTCGGCGCGGGCCACGTCGTCGAGGGGCGCGTAGCGACCGAAGCGCTCGGCGAGCGCCGTCGCGAGGGCGGCGCCGTGGCGCGCGTCGGCCCCCACCGCGGCGGCCACGCGGGTCACAAGCTCGGCCGGGGGTGGTCGGTCTTGCACCGTCACGGCGAGCACCGGGACCGCCTGCGCCACGGCCAACGCCGGGGCCGAGAGCACCGTGATGCACAGCGAGCACAGCAGCGTCGGTCGCATGGGCCCGCGAGTATCGGGCATCGACGCGAGGGCTTCTACAGCGTTCGGAGGGGGTGTCTACGCGGTCTTGCGGTCGACGCCGATGCGCGCGATCCAGAGGCACACGGCGGCGTTGGCGAGCGCCCAGGCCGAGAGGAGCAGCGAGCCGAAGGGGCCGTGCGCCTGGCCGAGCCACACCTCGGCGCAGAGGTACGCCGCGATGCCGAGCGCCACGCCGCCGATGGTGCCGCGGAGCGCCTTGCGGCTGAACCCGAGGCCCACGAGGCCGAGGGCGACGCCCGCGTTGGCGAAGGGCATCCACGCGTGCCACGACGAGCCGAGGAGCACGGTGTCCCACGCGACGAGGGGGCGCATGGCGAGGTCGACGCCGGGCACCAGGTGCGACACGAAGCGGGGCACGAAGAACGCCCCCACGCCCGTGAAGAAGGCGGGGAGCGCCCACGACCACGACAGCTCGCCGTGCTTGCGCCGGATGCGCCACGCCACCACCGCGCCGAGGAGCGCGAGGAAGGCCGCGCGCGTGAGCCCCGCGTGCAGGAGCACCCCGTCGACGGCCTGCGCGCCGTGAGCGATGCCCGCGCCGTAGAGCTCGGGCTCGGCGCCGCCGTGGGCGGGCTTCGAGGCGTAGCGCTTGAGCGCGTCTTCGACCGCGTCGGGGTCGGTGACCCCTATGGAGTAGAGCAGCGCCGCGATGCCCGCCACGTGCGGCGCGGCCATCGAGGTGCCCGACCACGCGGCGTACTGCTCGCAGCGGTTGCGGCCGTTCTCGCAGATCGTCTGCTGGAGGATGCGCACGCCCGGCGCGGCCACGTCGACCTCGGGGCCGCGCGAGCTGAAGAACGCGATCTGGTCGCCCTCGTCGATGGCGCTCACGGCCACGGCGCCGGGCTCGCTCGCGGGGCTCTCGACGGTGCGTCCGTTGTTGCCCGCGGCGCACACCACCGTGGTGCCCTTGGAGCGCGCGTGCGCGATGGCCTGCGCCATCACCCGCGACCGGCCGCCGCCGCCGAGCGAGAGGTTGACCACCTGCGCGCCGTGGTCGGCCGCCCAGCGAATGCCCTCGGCCACGTTGGCGAGGGTGCCGCGGCCCCGCGCGTCGAGCACCTTCACGGGCATGATGGTGGCGCAATAGGCCACGCCCGCGGTGCCGATGCCGTTGTTGGTGGTCTGCGCGATGGTGCCCGCCACGTGGGTGCCGTGGCCCTGGTCGTCGTTGGCGTGGTTGTCGCCGCTCACGAAGTTCCACCCGGCGATGCAGCGGGTGCCCGCGAGGTCGGGGATGCGGGTGAACTCGCCGTGGTTCTCGCACGCGACGCCCGTGTCGACGACGGCGACGGTCACCCCGTGGCCGCAGGTGACGTCCCACGAGCGGGCGGTGCCCACGCGCGCGAGGCCCCACTGCTGCGACAGCATCGGGTCGTTGGGGACGAAGAGCGCGCGCATCTCGACGTTCTCGTCGGCGCCCTCGACGTGGCCGTCGGCGTTGAGGCGCGCGAGCACGTCGGCGAGGCGGGCGCGGGGCACCGTCGCGCGGTAGATGCCGTCGACGTCGGCGAAGGCGCTGTTGGGCGTAGGCGTGAGCCCGAGGTCGCGCGTGAGGCCCGCGGCCTCGGAGGCCGACGTGCCGTCGTCGAAGTCGATGACCACCTCGGCGACGCTGGGGTCTGCCGGGGCGGTCTGCGCGAGGGCGAAGCTCGGGACGCTCGCGAGGCCGAGGGCCGCGAGCACGATGCCAGGGAGCCTTCTTGTCATGGGGTGTCTGCGTGCTCCAGAGGGGTGGGAGACGGGTCGTGTGTGATCGGGTGCCGCGAAGGTCACCACGGCTGCGGTGCCGCCGCAACCCGGCGGAGACCTACGTTGATTGACGCGCGCGAGCGCGGGGTGCCACAATGCATTGGACGTTCTTTCGAGGCGGGTTTTGCGCCCTCCTCGTCGCCTCCCACGGGACGCTTCAGGGGAGCCGACGGACGGTCCGGCGAGAACTGTTCGACCACCACCCATGGCCCACCCTTCTACCGCCTCTGCGCAGGTCGACCCGCTCATCGGGACTACGATCAACGATCGCTTCAAGATCCTTGGTCTGGTCGCGAAGGGTGGCATGGGCAAGGTCTACAAGGCCGAGCAGTCGCCCCTCGGGCGCATCGTGGCCGTGAAGGTGCTGCACCCCAACTACTCGGGCGACGGCGACCCCGAGTTCAGCAAGCGCTTCACCCTCGAAGCCTCGGTGGTTTCGCGGCTCAAGCACCCGAACACCATCACCGTGTACGACTACGGCGAGACCGCCGACGGCGTGTACTTCATGGTGATGGAGTACCTCGAAGGGAAGACCCTCCATCGCCTCATTCGCGAGGAGGGGGCCCTCGACGTGGGGCGCGCGCTGCACATCCTCGTGCAGATCTGCCGCGCGCTGCGCGAGGCCCACGGGCAGGGCGTGATTCACCGCGACCTCAAGCCCGCCAACATCTTTCTCATTCGCCACGACGACGACCCCGATTTCGTAAAAGTGCTCGATTTCGGGCTCGTGAAGAACCTCGACGAGAACGACGCGGAGAGCCTCACGAAGACCGGTCTCTTCATGGGCTCGCCCAAGTACATGGCCCCCGAGCAGATTCGCGGCGACCGGGTGACGCCCGCCACCGACGTGTACGCCCTGGGCATCATGCTGTTCGAGATGCTCGCGGGGAAGGTGCCCTACGACCGCCCCAACTCGGCCAACCTGCTCCTCGCGCACGTGAACGAGCCGGTGCCCCCGCTGCACGCGGTGAACCCGCTCATCACCGTGCCGCAGCCCGTCGAAGACATCGTGTACCGGTGCCTCGAGAAGAACCCCGACGACCGCTTCCAATCGATGGAGGAGCTCATCGGGGCCATCAAGCACGCGGGCGTCCCGATCGCGGGCCTCGGCTCGCAGCTCACGGGCGACTTCTACAACTCCCTCAGCGCCGCGCGCGCGAACGCCTCGGGCGAGAGCCCGCGCGCGACCACGCCCGCGCACCCGCCGCTGCCCACCTCGTCCACGCCGCCGCCGATGCCCCTGCACGGCGAGGTGACCATCCCCATCTCCGAGGCCTCGGGCTCCGTCGCGCCCGCGCGCCCGCCCATCGCGTCGGTGATGCCCCCGATCCCCGACACCGAGCACCTCGACCAGTCGCGGAGCCCGGTGGTGATGGCCGTCGGCGCCGTGGCCGTGCTCATCGCCGTGGCCGCCGCGTACGTCACCGTGCTGCGCCCCGCGCCCGCGGGCGTCACCGTCGCCGCGCCCGTGCACCGTCAGGTGAGCGTGGTGCTCGAGAGCGACCCCAGCGGCGCCGAGGTGTTCGAACACGGCGCCCTCGTCGGCCGCACGCCCTACCGCGAGACGTGGACGGGCGAGCGCGGCAACCCCGACGCGCAGCACACGCTCACCTTTCGCCACGAGGGCTACATCGACGCGATGGTGACCCTCGGCGGCGCCACGCTGGTTCACCTCGCGCGGCTCCAGCGCGTCGAGGCCCCCGTGGTCGCGCCGCCCGAGGCGCACCCCGACGCCGCCGTGGCGCAGCCCGCCGACCG
>CAISKJ010000424.1 GCA_903885885.1 uncultured delta proteobacterium | reverse complement strand
CGTTGACGGGGGTCGCAGCACCCCGAACCACGCCGACGCGGTGGCTCGCCCGTGAGCGTCAAATTTCGACGAATTCTCTCTGCCGTCTACACCTTCTCGACGCGCTGCGCGAGGCGGAGCACCGTGGGGCGGTCGATGCAGACCGCCAGGGCCTTCATGGTGGGGGCGAAGCCCAACAGGTGATCGACGAGGTGCGTCGCCACCTTGTCGAGGCGCGACGAGCGCGTGAGCAGCACGTAGGAGCGCGAGAAGTACTTCTCGACGTCGTCGCGCTCTTCGTCGGTGAGCTTCGATTCGGCGGCGACGCGGTCCATCGCGGCGTCGAGGTCGCTCTCACCCAACAACACGTCGGGAATGGTGGCCTCGTAGTAGAGCGGAACCGTGGCGCCGTCTTCGATCGCTTGAAAGAAGGGGTACCGCGACACGTACTCGCCGAACTTGGCACGCGTGGTGGTATCCGCCGCGAGCAGGGGAGTGCCCGTGAAGGCCATGAAGCCCGCCGCGGGGAGCGCCTCGCGCATGCGCTTCGCGAAACCCGCGTACTGGCTCCGGTGGGCCTCGTCGGCGAGCACCAGCACGCGGGGGTTCTTCGTGAGTACGGGGTGCGTCTTCTTGTCGTCGTCGAGGCGAAACTTGTGAATCAGCGTGAAGACCACACGCTCGTTCGCTTCGAGCAGCTTGCGGAGGTTGGTCGCGCTCTGGGCCTGCAGGCCCTTCTTCTTGGCGCTCACCCCCGTGGCGACGAAGTTCTTGTAGATCTGGTCGTCGAGCTCGTCGCGGTCGGTCACCACCACGAAGGCCCAGTCGCCCGGGAGCTTGTGCTGCACCTTGCGAACGAGAAAGGCCATCGAGTAGCTCTTGCCCGAGCCCTGCGTGTGCCAGAAAACGCCCAGCTTGCGTGCCTCGGCGAGCACCTTCGCGTCGGAGCCCGCGTCAATGAGCGCGCCGTAGTCAGCGATGCGCTTCACCGCGGCGTTCACCCCGAGGCGCTGGTGGTTCTGCGCGAGCAGCTTGCGCAGGCCCTTGTCGCCCTGCTCGTAGAGAATGAAGTTCTCTACGAGGTCGAGAAAGGTCTCGCGGGTGAACACCGCGCGCAGCACCGTGTCGGCGTCGGCGCTCCGCGCGTCGTCTTCGTGCAGCCGGGTGTAGCGCGCGAAGTGCTCGATCACCGCGCCCGTGAGCGTGCCCACGCGCGTGTCGGTGTAGTTCGAGAGCAGCACCACCGCGTTGGGTACGAAGAGCTGCGCGATCTCGGCCCGGTAGGGGTCGAGGTTCTTCGTGAGCGCCGTGGCGAGGTCGACGCCCACACCCTTGAGCTCTCCCACCACGAGGGGAACGCCGTTCACGTAGCCCACGAGGTCGGGCACATAGAAGCCCGCCGTGGCCGACACCGGGAGCTGCCGCACGAGGAGAAACTCGTCGCGCGCGGCGTCGTCCCAGTCGAGGTAGCGCACCGTGAAGGTGCGCAGCGCGCCGTGCTCGTCGCGGCAGTCGCACTTGTGCCCGTCGCGGAGCAGCGTGTGCACCTCGCGGTTGGCGTTGACCAGCACCATCGCGCTGCGGTCGCGGGTGAGCGCGCGCAGGGCCTCTTCGCGCTGCGGCAACGGCACGTCGGGGTTCAACCGCGCGAGGGCCGCCCGTAGCCGCGGGAGGAGGTACACCTCGCGCTGGTGCTCGCGCTCGCTCGCGACCTCGGCCCCGGTGCACACGGCCCAGCCGAGCGCGGCGAAGCGGGCGGCGAGGGCGTCTTCGACGTCGAGCTCGTTCACGATCCCCATGGCGATGCGTGCTCCCTCTCGCGCTGTGTGCGCAATGGCGCGCATCTTCGCGGCGAAGCGCGCGAGAGGCAACGACGAAGGGACTTAGGGTCGCCAGACCGAGGCGTCGCCCCAGACGGAGACCTCGACGGGCCCCGCCTCCAGCACGCGGAGGGCAACCATCGGGAAGTCCTCGGGCTGCTTCACCAATGACGTGTCCTCGACCCAGCCCGCGGCAACGGCGGCGGCGCGGGTGTCTGCGCTGGTGTGCGTGATCGCGAGGCGCGGCCCGAAGGAGCGCAGCTTCTCGAGCCCGTCGTGACGCGGGAGCTTCTCGGACTGCCCGCGGAACGGCGCGATCACTCCCCACGACGGCGCGCCCCCGCGCCGGTGCTCGCGCCACGAGGGATCATGGATCGCCCCGAGCGAGCCGTGATGCGAGACCTTCACCACGTCGAGCGCGCGAAGCACATGCGACAGGTTGCGCTCCTGCAGCGAGAGAAAGACGCCCTCCCAGCCGTAGCGCGGGTTGCCGTTGCCGTGCTCGACGTCGCCTCCGAGCAGCAGGCGCCGCCCCCAGCACTCGATCGACAGCGCGATCGAGAGCTTGTTGGGCTCGTCCTTCGCGCGGGTGCCATCGTCGAGAAAGTTCTCGACCCACGCGATGTACTCGGCGCCCTTTCGCTCGGGGAGCGTCTGCAGGTTGGCGAACATCGCACCGGCGCGTTGCTCGTCGTCCTCGGTGGGCGCGATGGGCTTCACCGCGTAGGGGCTCCCCGCGAAGGTCCATGCCTCTCGCGTGCCTCGAATGTGCTCCACACGCCGCGGTTGCTGCTCTTTGAAGGCATCGAGCGCGTCGCCGAACTCGGTCAGGTCGCGAAAGGCGTCGGAGACGCTGACCCCCAGGTCGCGCGCGCGGCGCTTCGCCTCCACCAGCACCCATCGCAGGCTCGCGTGCTCGGGGTACAGCCACACCCGATCGGGGGGATAACGGCGGAGAAAATCCGCTGCGCCCTTCACGTGGTCTCGATCGGGGTGCGTGAGCACGAAGAGGTCGACGTGTGCGACGCCGAGCGCCTGCAAGAGCGCGACGCCGAAGTTGCGACCGCCCTTCGTGCACGCGTCCACAACGATCACACGGCCATCGGGCATGAGGAGCACCTGGCACTCTCCAACGCCCGGGCCGAGCACATACAACGAGAGTCCGTTCCACCCGCTGCTCAGGGTGGTCGCGAGCGGCGGGTGCATCGTCGCCTCACTCGTGGGTTCGCGCGTCGTCCATGAGAACGCCGTAGACGACCGCATCGTCGCGCCATCGCTCGCAGAGCGTCGCCCACGCGTCGTGCCTCCCCGCCGACAGGAGCGCGCCGCGCACCGGCTTCACGAACCACGACAGTCGCTCGGGCGCGCGGTGAAAGCGCCCCCCGAAGACAGCGAGCCAGCGGTGAAACTCGTCGGCGATGTCTTCTCCGAGCGCGCCCCGAAAGCCGAGCAGTCGACCGCGAAAGAGCGGGTTCTTCTCGCTCCGCACATCCACCACGCACGCGCGCTCCAGCGCCCTGCGCGCCTCGTCGCGCGAGGCCTCGGGCATGCGCGAGAGGTTCCATCGATGCGGCCACCAGAGGTTGTATCCGAGGTACTCCCAGGCGTAGGCGTCCCTGGCGTCGAAGTCGTCGACGATGGCGCGAAACACCTTCACGGCGTCGTCGTAGCGCCCGCCCAGGCTGGCCTCGATGCCGATCGTGCGAAGGTCGCTCCCGTAGAAGGTTGCCGTCTCCAGCGCGAGCCGGGTGTCGCTCGCGAGCACCGCGTGGTGGTGGCACTCGATCGTCGCGGCGTCGGAGTCGGCCTGCGTCGCGAGCGCGATGCGTTGGTGATCCGCGCGAAGCTCCTCGGGCGCCAGCGCTGTCGCGTGCCTTCGCAGAAACTCCCGCACAAGCCGAGGAAACTCGACCCGCTGCGCCGACATCGGCGACGCGATGAGCAGCCCCGCCTCGCACAGCTCGTCGACCGCGCTGCGAGGAATGCTGTCGAGCGTCGGCGCCATCGTGCGCGCCGCGCCGTCGCCCTGCAGCGGAATGGGCCCGAACACACCGTTGAGGCGCTGATCGGCGCGGAGGGCCGAGAGCCGCACCGCCGCGTGCTGCGTCGAGGGGCGCAGCGCGTCCCACGCGACGTCGAGCACATGCTCGGGGCTCCCGAGGCGCAGGTACGAACGCAGGGAGTGCTCGTCGAGCAACGACTCTGCGAGGGCCCAGCGTGCAATGGGTCGGAGCGCACGCGCATAGCGCTCGATCACCGGCGCATCGTCGGGCGAAGGGTCTTCGCGGTCCGTCGCGACGATCGAACCCTCGTGCTCCAACGCGTCGCGCAGGTGGCTGCGCTCGAAGGCAAAGTCCCGGTCGTTCCAGCGAACGGCCCCGCCCGGCTGCCGCTCGGGGAGGGCGTCGACGTCACGCACCCGCACGAGCGGACGCTCCGCGCGCCCCGCGCGCAGGTCGGCGATGCGCAACAACTGCTTGAACGCATCGAAGCGCTGCGACCAGGGATTCTTCTCGGCCCTGCGACACACCGCGGCCGCCTCGGGCTCGAAGCGCGCCAGCGCGTTGGCGACCAGCACGGTGAGCCGCAGGTGATCGTCGGGCTCACCGTAGACCGTCACGGTGGGCGTCTGAGAGGGATCGTCAGGTTGCGTCGACATCGGAGGGGCCCGCAGCGGCACTTCTACCAGTTCGCCCGCCCCCGTCGAGAGGTTGCGACCTCCGCCGTCGTCTACTTCACGCCCCGCGGGGCCTTCTTCGCCGCGATGCCCAGCGCGATCTGGTGGTCGCGGCGGGTCACCGCCTTGCGCGCCACCAGCGTCCACTCGCTGATCCACTCGTAGAGCGCCTCCAGGGCCGCCTGCTGCGCCGCCGCCCTGGCGGGTGCAACGGGCACTGCACGCTCGGCCCCTGCGCCCTTGCGCACCACGGCGAGGGCCGCGTGCAGCGACGCGCGCACCGCCGGGGTGATGCCCCGGGCGTCGAGCAGGTCGAGCGCGGCCTTCGCCTGCGCGGGCGTCACCGCGGGGCCATCGGCCCCGTCGGCGCCCTTCTTCGACTTCGACGTCGCGAGGGCTTCGAGCCCCGCCACGCGCGTCAGAAATGTCTCGACCACGGTGACCGACTCGGCCCCGTCAGAGGCTTCGAGCCCGCCCGCGAAGAGGTACGCGTGCGCCGCAGGAACGCGCTTTCGCAGCGCCGCGTCGGCGATGGGGAGGTTCTCGTTGTCCCACGGGGCGATCAGCGCGAGGGCCGCGCGCATCGCCGGGTCGGAGCTCGCCGGCGCCGTCGGCGTCGCCGCCGTGGGGTCGACCGCGCGCAGCTTCGCCCAGCCCGCCTCGTGCTCCGCGGGCGTGTACCCCCGCACCTCGAGCAACCCACGAATCACCGGCGCCCGACCCACCGCGAGCAGAAACGTGAGCGCCCGCCCTGGCGCCCGCGCCAGCGTCGCAGCCGAAACCGTCGTCTCATCTTCGTTGGCCATCGTCACACCTCCCGTTGCAGAGGCCCCGAACTGGGGAACACGCCCTGCGAGATTCACGTTAACCCCTATTACAGTAGGTGATCAACCCGATCGCAACGCCCCGCAGGGCGATCGCGGCGCGTCGAGGGGCGATTGCTGCGGGATTTGCGGCCCTCGCAGCGACACGCACCGGCGACGGCGTCGAGCCGAGGGGCGAAATAACGGCGATTTTGCCCATCGCGGCCGTTGCGATCGGTCTCCCAGGCGTTGCGATCGGTGCTCGGGAGGTTGCGCTCGGTGGTGGCGGTGGTGGCGGTGGTGGCGGTTGGCGGTTGCGGCGGTGGTGGTTGGCGGGTGATCGGCGGCGGCTGCGGTTGCGGCGACGGTGGTTGGCGGGTGGTCGGCGGCGGTTGCAGCGGCGGTGGTTGGCGGGTGGTCGGCGGCGGCTGCGGTTGCGGCGACGGTGGTTGGCGGGTGGTCGGCGGCGGTTGCGGTTGCGGTTGCGGTTGCGGCGGCGGTGGTTGGCCCCCACCCGCGCTGCCGCGCGCCCCGCCCCCGCGGGAGCGAGGGCAGGGCTGTGCTCGCTGTCGGCGTGGGTGTTGATGGTAGAGGTTCGCGGCTGCCCTTGCCCTGCAAGGGCTCCGACGCGCGCAACAAGCGCCCTCAGCGGATCGTCGCCGCTGGATGCAGTGCTCGGGAGACGACAGCGCAAGCCCTTGCAGCGCAAGGGCAGCCCGCGGCCCCGCGCAATTCAACCCCTGCGCTCCCAACACGCACAGCCCTGCCCTCGCTCCCGCGGGGGCGGGGCGCGCGGCAGCGCAGGTGGGGGCCAACCACCACCACCCCCGCCACCGCCCCGCATCCCCTCAGCCCGCAGCCTCCGCCGGGTCCGGGATCCGGTCGACTGACAACTGACCCGCCAACAACTTCGGCAGCAGCAGGTCACGCGCGGCGCGGAGGCGGGTGTTGCGACGGGTGAGGTTGTCCCATTGGTCATGGATAGGAACGATGTGCTCACGAAACATCCGCTGCAGACCCGCGGGAGGCACCACAATCTGCACCTTGGACAGTACGGGAGTATCGAGCTTCTTCGTGCCGTGTGCTGCTTCGTTCGCTGACTTGCGAATCTCATCGCGCTGAGCATCGAGCGCATGAAACAGCATCAGGTTGTCGACGTCGGGCTCGCCCACAATGGCCTTCAGATCTTGATTGAAGGCCATCTCTTTCGTCGTGAGCCCCAGACGAAACTCCTTCGCGAGTGACATTCCCCGCACGACACACAGGATCGTCTCGGGCGGAACGATTCGACTTCCGTTCTCGGCGCCTTCGCTCGTCACGTGGAGCGACGTCTCGTGGACACGCATCGCGGTCAATTCACCCGAGCTAACCCAGGGGATATCGCCCTGCCAGAAATCGGGACGTGCCTTGCTGGGCGTCCCCCCGGAGAGGAACTTCGCGCATTGAACGAGGGAACGAAGCTCCCAGCGAGCTGGGAGGCCACTCTCAGCACCGACACCCGCGTGCCCCGGATAGCGGAAGTTCACGAACCACTCGCGATACAGCCCACGCGCCATCTCTTCGAGCACGCGAATGCGCTTCGCGTTGTTCTCGATGAGGTCGTCGTAAGCCGAGAGCGCGGCGGCGATTCGGCGCTGCACCTGGAGCGACGGCACCTCGACCACGAACTCGCGCAGCAACGTGAGGTTGATGTGCGGCACGCCCGACGACAAGGCAGTGTTGTGAATGCGCTGAACCGTCTCCGGCGCGCGAAAGTAGTAATAGACGTATCGGCTGGATGCGATCGACGGGTCTACCGTCAGCTTCATCTGACTCTGCGAGATCACGTATCGTTCGTAACGGGAGTCGCTGGGAATGATGCCCACGTCTCCGAGAGTACCTCGCTGCGTGAACACAACATCCCCGCGGGCGGCCATGTTCGAGGCCAGATCCAACGCCTTCGCTTCGGAGACGTACACGAAGTCGCGGTCGTTGAAGCGAGCGTCTCCAGAGAGGTTGCCGCCGCGAATCACCGGCACGCCGTCTTCCACGTAGTCGGCGCTCGTCAGCTTCGATCCGAAGGGGCCTCCTACGAACGACCAGCGTTCCTGCTTCTGCAATGACTGAAGCTGCACACGTGAGAAGGTGATGGAGGTCACGGCTCCCCCAGCAGCCATCGGCGTTAAGTGAGAACGTCTCGGAGGAATCCGAGGCAGGCGTCGAGGGCGGCGGGACGCGACGGCGGATGG
>CAISKJ010000423.1 GCA_903885885.1 uncultured delta proteobacterium | reverse complement strand
GCGCATCGCCGAGCAGGCGCAGCCGTTCTCGCCGCCGCTGCGCGAGCGCCTCCTGCGCGACGCCGCGATGACGCGCGCGCGGGCGTGCGTCGCGCGCGCCGACGGCCGCTGCGTGCGCGAGCAGACCACGGCGGCGCTGCAGCACGGCGCCGACCCCGCGGAGACGGCCACGCTCCTGCGCAGCGCCCACGCGCGCATGCGCGAGGTGTTTCAGGGGCTCATCGTGCAGAGCGAGGCGCACGGCGACCACGCGGCGCGGGAGCGCGCGCTCGCCGAGGCGCTCACCCTCTCCGAGGCGTACACGGCGCTCACGCGCGAAGACACGGCGCCCACCGCGGCCGAGGTGCGCGAGCGCCTCACGCGGGTGCGTCAGCAGGAGCGCGAGCGCGACGAGCCCGCGCCGCGCCGCGCCCACGGGCGGTAGAGGTTCACCCCCCGATGCGCGCGATCGACGAGGCGATGCTCCGCTGGGTCAACGGCCTCCACGGCCCCGCGCTCGACGCGGGCGCGCGCTGGCTCGCCGAGTGGGGCATGTACGTCTTGCTCGCGCTCGTCGTCGC
Organism: uncultured delta proteobacterium; assembly: GCA_903885885.1. GTDB lineage: Bacteria > Myxococcota_A > Polyangia > Polyangiales > CAISKJ01. The sequence goes on along the minus strand of CAISKJ010000423.1, from coordinate 2,183 downwards.
CCTCGCGCTGCGCACGCGCGCGCGCCGCGACGTCGGCCTCGCGCGCGACGGGGCGCTGGTGTTCTTCGCGTCGCTGTTCATCGCCGAGTCGGTCATCAAGCCCATCGTGCAGCGGCCGCGGCCCACCGCCGACGACGCGCTCGCGGCCACGCTGCACCTGCTCGGCGCGCGACCGCCCGCGCACAGCTACTCGTGCCCGTCGGGGACGGCCTCGGTGTGCCTCGCCACCGCGGGCTACGTGTGGCTCGCCTGGGGGCCGCGCGTGGGGGCTCCCGCGGTGGCCTTCGCCGCGCTGGTGTCGCTGTCGCGCGTGTACGCGGGCGTGCACTGGCCGTCGGACATCGCGGCGGCCGCCCTCTTCGGCGCGGGCCTCGCGTGGTGCGTGCGTCGCCTCTCGCGCTGGGTCGGGGCCGAGGGCTGAGCGGCCCGGCGCCCCGCTCACGCCGCGTGGTCGACACCATCGGTCGCACGGTGCGAGGCACCCGCCACGGCCCCTGTGCGCGATGCGCCACGATCACGCACGCCCCGCGAAGAGGCTCAGCACCCGCGGTGTGACGGCGCTCCGCCGGGCGCGAAGATCTTCTCGGGGTTGAGCAGCCCGTGCGGATCGAAGGCCGCCTTCACCCGACGCTGAAGGTCGATGAGCTCGGGCGATTGCTCCCACGCGAGGTAGGGCGCCTTCAACACCCCGATGCCGTGCTCGCCCGTGAGGGTGCCCCCGAGGTCGAGCGTGGCGCGAAAGAGCCGCTCGATCGCACGGTGTACCTTGGGGCGCTCGGAATCGTCGTTCCACAAGAGGTTTACGTGCAGGTTGCCGTCGCCCGCGTGGCCGTAGGCGGGCATCACCACGCGCTCGCTCTCGGCGATGGCGCGCACCGCCCGCAAGAGGTCGGGCACGCGCGTGCGGGGCACCACCACGTCTTCGGAGAGCTTGTACCGCGCCGTCGCGCGCAGGGCGCGGCTCATCACCTTGCGCACGCTCCAGAGGGCCTCGCGCGCTTCGGGCGTGCGGGCGCGCTCCACCGCGGTCGCCCGCGCGTCGAGGCACGCGTCGGCCACGCGTTCGGCCTCGTCGTCGACGGCGCCGGGGTGCCGCCCGTCGCATTCGATCACCAGCACCGCGTGGGCGCCGGGCGGGAGCACCGCGGGGTCGTTGGCGCGCATCACGCCGCAGCACACGTCGTCGATGAGCTCGATGCACCGCGGGGTGAGACCGCGCGCGACGACGGCGGCCACGGCGGCGCCGGCGTCGTCGAGCGTGGCGAAGCTCGCCACCAGCGTGCGCACCTCGCCAGGCAACGGAACCAGTCGCAGCGTGAGCTCGGTGAACACGCCCAGCGTGCCTTCGCTCCCCACGAGGAGCGCGGTGAGGTCGTAGCCCGCCACACCCTTCGAAGTGCGATGGCCCGCCCGCACGACGGAGCCGCCCATGAGCGCGCACTCGACGCCGAGGGTGTACTCGCGCGTAACGCCGTATTTGAAGGCCCGCGGACCGCCCGCGTTCTCGGCCACGTTGCCCCCGAGGCAGCACCACTCGGCCGAGAGGGGGTCGGGCGGAAAGAACAATCCCTCGGCTTCGACGAGCGAGTGCAACGCCCCCGTGAGCACGCCAGGCTCGACGACGGCCGTGCGGTTGGCGCGGTCGACGTCTTTCACCGCGTTGAGCGCGAGCGTGTCGATGACCACCGACGGCACCACGGGAACCGCTCCGCCCGTGCGCCCGGTGGCGCCGCCGCGGGGCACCACGGTCACGCGCTCGTCGTCGCACACGGCGAGCACGGCGGCCACGTCGGCGGCGCTCGCGACGCGCACCACGCCCGGCGGAACGACCCCTTCGGCCTCGGACTCGTCGCGCGCGTAGGGCTCGCACGCGGCGCGGTCGGTGAGCACCTTCGAGGCGCCGAGGGTGCGTTCGAGCCGTAGCAGCGCCCGTTCGATCGCGTTCATCGCAGATTTCGGTCTGCGCATCGTTGCCCGGCGGGTGAACCCCTCATCGTTCACCACATTCTCGTCGGCTTGCGCGCAAGCACATGGGTGCGTCGGTTTGCGCGCGGGCCCCCACCCCCGCTGCCGCGCGCCACTGCCCCCGCGGGAGCGAGGGCTGGGCTGTGCATGCTGTGGGCGCGGGTGTCGTGTCGCAGGGTTCGTGGGCTGCCCTTGCGCAGCACGGGCTAGCGCTGCGG
>CAISKJ010000422.1 GCA_903885885.1 uncultured delta proteobacterium | reverse complement strand
GCCGCCCGCGCCCGCCGCGCCGAGCGAGCCGACGGCGACGCCCGACCCGTCCGCCGCCGACGACGCCGAGGCGCCCGCCGCACCCGCCGCCGACGACGCGGGCGCCGCCCCCGCCGCGCCCGTCGAGGCCGCCGGCGTCACCATCTCGCCCCTCGCCATCTCGCGCTGCTTTGCAGGCATGGCGCCCACCCCCGTGGCGGGCGAGCACTGCGGTCGGCTCCCCGAGCTCGATCAGCACTTCGCGTCGCGCGCGGCGCAGATCGCCGCCTGCGCCAACGGGGCGCGCGGTCGCCTCGCGTTCGTCATGGATTTTCGCTTCTCGACGCAGCACGTCGGCGCGTGGGGCGGGCCCGCGAGCACCGTCGCCAACGCGGGCCCGGTGTCGCTCTGCGTGCGCCGTGTCACGGCCCCGCTCCCCCTCGCCGCGGTGCCCCACGCGCACGACCGATACATCGGCACGTACGTGATCGAGTGGCAGTAGGCCCGCCGGGCGCTGTAGCGTCGCCCCTCGTGCGGCACCTCTCCGTTGCGCTCGCCTCGCTCCTCGCGCTCACGCGCTGCGCAGACACGTCGCGCCTCCTCGACGCGTCGCCCGACGCGCCCTCCGTGCCGCCCCTCGACGATGCGCCCTCCGTCGACGCGGCGCCTCCCGTCGACGCCCCCAGCGATGCGTTCGATGCCGCCGACGGATCACCCGCGCGTGACGGCGGCGTGACGTTTCGCGTGTGGGCGCCTGCCGCGAGCGCCGCGCGCGTGCAGGGCGATTTCGGCGACCGCGAGATGACGCCCGACGACGCGGGCGCGTTCATCGCGCGCGTCGACGAGGCGCGCCCCGGGCACCGCTACCACTTCACCCTGCGCAACGGCGACCGCACGCTCACCCGCGTCGACGCGCGCGCGCGGCAGCTCCGCGACGGCGAGTCGGTGGTCGTCGACCCGGGCGCCTACGCGTGGCGCACGCCCACGTTCACGCCGCCCGCGCTGCGCGAGACCGTTCTCTACGAGCTCCACGTGGGCAGCTTCGCGGTCGACGCGGGCGCGCGCGGCGGCACCTTCGCGAGCGCGATGGCGCGCCTCGATCAGCTCGCCGACCTCGGGGTCAACGCCGTCGAGCTCATGCCCGTGACCGAGTTCAACAGCGGGCTCACGTGGGGATACTCGCCGCGCCACTGGTTCGCCCCCAACGCGGCCTACGGCACGCCCGACGAGCTGCGCGCCCTCGTCGACGCGGCCCACGCGCGCGGCATCGCCGTGGTGCTCGACCTCGTCGTGAACCACTACACCGGCAACAACGCGGCGCCGCTCTTCTGCTTCGACGGCGACTGCCCCGCGGGCACCTTCGGGCCGTACTTCTTCCGCGACGCGATGTACCGCACGACGCCGTGGGGGCCGCGCCCCGACTTCGCGCGCGCCGAGGTCGCCGACGCGCTCGTCGAGAGCGTGGCGCAGTGGGTCCGCGAGTATCGCGTCGACGGGTTTCGGTGGGACTCGGTGTCGAACATCCGCGGCATCGACGGCGTGGGCACCGTGCCCGGAGGTCGGGAGCTCCTGCTGCGCGCCAACGCGCTCACGCGCGCGCTGCGCCCCGGCGCGCTCGTGATCGCCGAAGACCTCAAGGGCTTCGACGCCATCACGCGCCCCGCGGCCGCCGGGGGCTTCGCGTTCGATGCGCAGTGGGACGGCTTCGTCTACGACGTGGGGCGCGTGCTCGCGGGCGCCTCCGACGACGCGCGCGACATGAACGCGCTGCAGGGCATTCTCGTCGGCCGGTACAACGACGACCCGTTTCAGCGCGTGATCGGCACCGAGAACCACGACACGGTGGGCAACGGCGGCGCGCGCCTCCCGCAGCGCGTCGACGCGACAGACCCGGCGAGCTACGCGGCGCGCAAGCGCTCGATGCTCGCGGCCGCGCTCATGCTCACGGCGCCCGGCGTCCCCATGCTCTTCATGGGTCAGGAGCACCTCGAGGTCGGCACCTTCGCGCCGACGCCGACGCCCCTCGACTGGTCGCGCGAAACCGCCCACGCCCGCGTGCGAGCCTTCTACCGCGCGCTCGTGCGGCTGCGGTGCAACCGCGACGGCGCCTCGCCGGGCCTCCTCGGCGCGAACATCGGCGTCACACACCTGAGCGCTTCGAACAAGGTCATCGCGTACCGGCGCTGGGACCGCGGCGGCGACGACGTCGTCGTGATCGCCAACCTCCGCGACCGGCGCTACGCGCGCTACGACATCGGCCTCCCCGCGGGCGGCGTGTGGCGCGTGCGCGTCGACAGCGACGACCCGCGGTGGTCCACCGATTTTCGCGGCCCCGTCGTCGAGTCGGTCACGGCCGTCGCGCGGCCTTATGACAACCAGCCCTTCACGGGCTCCGTCACACTCGGCCCGTGGAGCGTGGTGGTGCTGTCGCGCGACCCGGGCTGACGCCGCGCGCGAGCGCGCGGTGGGGCGTTTCTGCGCGGAGCGACCGGCGCGGCGCTGTACACGCGCGCTTCTTCAGGGTTACGTTTCCAGTGACCGTGCAAGATCGCGCCGCCACACACTCGAACACTGTCGCAGGCGAACGCGCGTGAGCTCCGCGTCGAACCGCTCGCTCACGCCCGGGGCGCGGGCCACCGTGTTCGATCGCTATCGCATCATGGCGCGGCTCGAGAGCGACGCGCGCGGCGAGGTGTACCTCGGCGACGACATCGAGGGCGGCCCCCCGGTGGAGCTCCGGTTTCTCTCGCACCCGGCGTTTCACGGCGCAGCCTCGGCGCTGTGGCGCTCGATCGGCGACGGGCTCGTGCGCGTCGCGAGCATCGACCACACCAACGTCGAGCGGGTGCTTTGCGCAGGCGTGGCCACGCGCGAGGGCGAACAGCTCGTGTGCGTCGCCGCCGAGCGCGTGAAGGGCGACAACCTCCACGCGTACCTCCGCCAGCACCGCCTCACGCTCCGCGAGACGCTCGCCATCGCGATGCAGATCGCGCGCGGGCTCGCGGCCCTCCACAGCCAGGGCATCGTGCACGGCGACCTGCGCCCCTCGCGCGTGGTGCTCTCGCGGCAGGGGTCCGACGAGGGCTCGGGCGTGGTGCTCTGCGACGTCGGGCTCAACAACCTGCTCCTCAGCGCGGTGCGCGACTCGCCGGCGCTGCTCGAGATCTTCAGCCCCGATTTCGTGGCGCCCGAGCAGATCGAGGGCGACGCGACCACGAGCGCGACCGACGTGTACGCCTTCGGGCACGTGCTCTACCGCATGCTCACGGGGGCCGCGCCGTTTCGCGCCGAGTCGATGCGCGAGCTCCTCATCGCGCAGCTCGCGGGCTCGCCCCTCGGCCTCGCCGAGCGGGGCGCCGTCGACGTGCCGAAGCCGCTCGAGACGCTGGTGTACCGCTGCCTCGCGAAGCGCCCCAAGGACCGTTACGCAGACGGCCAGGCGCTGCTCGACGCGCTCAAGCCCTGCGAAGAGCTCGTGGGTCCGAGCACCTTCTTCAGCCTCTCATCGGATTTCGCGTCGGCCCCCGCCGACGACAGCCGCCCGTCGCGCCCGGCCCCCAACGCGAGCGGCATCACGTCGACGCGCCCGCCGCGCATCGAGCGCACGCCCGCTTCGATCGGCTCGCGGCCCGCGCCGACGCCCGAGCCCAGCGCGGTCGCGCCGATGCAAGCGCCCGACGTGGCGCCCGCGCCCGCGCCGCCCTCGCTCGCGGCCCAGGGTCGCACGCTCCTCACGGCGACGCTGCTGGTGCTCACCGTGGGGCTCCTGGGCGGCTTCGCCTTCGCGGTGCTGCGTCGACCGCCGGCCGTCGTGGCGCCCGCACCGCCGCAGGCGCTCACGGCCCCGGCCACCATCCGATTGCAGGTGCGCTCGAGCACGCAAGGCGCCTCGGTGGTGGTGCGCGGGCGCGCGTACGACCTCCCGCTGCGCCTCGAGGTGCCGCCGGGCAACGTGCCCGAGATGGTCGAGGTCACGGCCCCCGGACGCGCGCCGCGGCGCCTGTGGATGATGCTCGACTGCAACACCGAGGCGCAGCTCGACCTCACCGACAACGATCCCGTCGAGGGCCCCGCGCCCGCGGCCGCGCCGACGGCAAACGGCGCCGCGCCCCTCACGAGCCGCGTGGTGCGTCAGGTGGTCGAGGCCCACGCGAGCCAGATCGAAGATTGCCTCCACCGCGCGCGGCCCCGCAATCCCACCATGGCGGGTCAGGCGCGCGTCACCATCGTGATCGACCCGTCGGGCCGCGTGCGCCGCGCGACGTGGTACGCCCACGAGCCCGCGCAGCTGCAGGCCCTCGGGTGCATCACGTCGGCCATTCGGCGGTGGACCTTCCCCGCCTCGGGCTACGGCGGTGATTTTCTCACCGTGCAGACCTTCGACCTCGACTGAGGCTCAGCCGTTCGTGCGGGCAAACTCGCGGATGAAGGCCGCGAGGGCGGCGGCATCGTCGGGCGACACCGCGTTGTACATCGACGCCCGCACGCCCCCGACGGAGCGGTGGCCCTTGAGCCCCACCATGCCGGCCTTCTCGGCCTCGGCCACGAAGCGCCCTTCGAGGGCCTCGTCGGGGAGGCGAAACACCACGTTCATGGTCGAGCGCGCGCCCACCTCGACGGGGCAGCGGTAGAAGCCCGCGGCGGCGTCGAGGGCGCCGTACACGGCCGCGGCCTTGGCCCGGTTGCGCGCCTCGACGGCGTCGAGGCCGCCGAGCGACGCGATCCACCGCAGCGTCTCGCGCACGAGGTAGATCGCGAAGGTGGGCGGCGTGTTGTAGAGCGAGTCGTGGGTGGCGTGGACGCCGAAGCGAAAGATCTTCGGGATGTCGGTGCGGCAGGCGGCGAGCACGTCGTCGCGCACGAGCACCATGGTCATGCCCGAGGGGCCGAGGTTCTTCTGGGCGCAGGCGTACACGAGCCCGAAGCGCGCGATGTCGAAGCGGCGCCAGAGAAAGTCGGAGCTCATGTCGGCCACGAGGGGCACGCCCGCCGTGTCGGGCCACGCGTCGTACTGCGTGCCCTCGATGGTGTTGTTGCTCGTGATGTGGGCGTACGCGGCGCCGGCGTCGAAGGTGTGCTCGTCGGGGCGCGGGAGGCGCGTGTACACGCCGCCGAAGTCGGGCCCCGCGGCGCGCGCGGCGCCCACCGTCTTCGCCTCTTCGAGGGCCACCTTGCCCCAGTGGCCTGAGACCACATAATCGGCGCGTTGGGCGGGCCCGAGGAGGTTCATCGGGATGGTCGCGAAGGCGTGGTGCGCGCCGCCGTGGAGCAGCAGCACCTTGTGCGACTCGCCGAAGCCCAGGAGCGCGCGCACGCGGGCGATGGCGTCGAAGTGAACGGCCTCGTAGGCCTTGCCGCGGTGGCTGTGCTCCATGATCGACATGCCCGTGCCGGCATAGTCGAGGAGCTCGTCGCGCGCCCGCTCGAGCACGGGGAGCGGGAGCGCGGCGGGGCCTGCGTTGAAGTTGATCACGCGGTGCTGCATAGGGCCGCGGAGACTACACGCCGCGCGCCCCCGGAGGCCACACGGCGCTTGAACATGGCGCGCCGATGGTGAATGTCTCGCTCCATGCGCGACCCGAACGAAGCACCGCCGCCGCTCCGCATGCACGTCTCGTCGTTCGCCCTCCCGGCGGGCATGCGCGACATGCTCCCGGCCCGCGCGGCCACTCGCAAAGCGCTCGCCCGCGCGGTGATGGGCGCGTTTCAACGGCGCGGCTACGACCCCGTGGTGCCCCCCGCCTTCGAACGCGAAGAGGTCATCGCCCGCGGCCTCGGCGGGCGCGCCCGCAGCGACCTCGTGCGCTTCCTCGACCCCGACACCGGCGAGGTGATGGCCCTGCGCCCCGACATGACGCCGCAGATCGCCCGCATGGTGGCCACGCGCTTCCGCGACGCGCCGCCGCCCGTGCGCCTCGCCTACGAGGGCAGCGTCGTGCGACGCCCGCGCGGCCGCTCGCGGCGGCACCGCCAGGTCGCGCAGGCGGGCATCGAGTGCGTCGGCGCCGCGGGCACCGAGGCCGACGCCGAGGTGATCGCCACCGCCTGCGAGGCGCTCGCGGCCGCGGGGCTCGAAGAGGGCGTTTACGTCGAGCTCGCCCACGCGGCCATCACGCGCGCCGCCCTCGACGCGGTGCCCCGCGCCCTGCGCGACGACGTGGCCGACGCCCTCGCGCGCCGCGACCGCTCGGCCTGGGGGCGCCTCTTGAGCGCGCACCCCGACGCGGCCCGCGCCCTCGACACCCTCTCATCGCTCGCGGGCGACGCGCGGGTCATCGACGACGCGCGGCGCGCCCTCGGCCCCGAGGCGACCGCGGCCCTCGACGAGCTCGCCGCGCTGCGCGACTCGCTGGCCGCCGAGGGGCTCGGCGAGCGCATCCTCGTCGACCTCGGCGAGCTCCGCGGCGGCGGGTACTACACCGGCGCGCACTTTCAGATCGTCTGCGAGGGCGCGGGCGACGCGCTCGCATCCGGCGGACGCTACGACGAGCTCCTCGGGCGCTACGGCCGGCCGATGCCCGCCACGGGCTGCGCCCTCGACCTCGAGGCGCTCGAGGAGCTCCTCGCGCGCCGCGGCGTCGCGGCCGCCGACGCGTCGACCGCGCGG
>CAISKJ010000421.1 GCA_903885885.1 uncultured delta proteobacterium | reverse complement strand
CTGGGGCGACGCCGCGGCCCTCGTCGCCGTGGCGGTGGCGGTCGTCGCCCTCGCGCGCCGCGACCCCGCGTGGGCCGGCGCGGCCGACGGGTGGAGCGCGCCGGAGATCCTCGGCGGCCCCGGCGCGCTGGGGCACGTTCCGCCGCGCGCGCTGGTGCTGTGCGCCTCCGACGACCTCTGCGGCGGAGCGCTCTACGCGCAGCACGTCGAGGGCGAGCGCCCCGACGTGACCGTGCTCCCGCGGCAGCACCTCGCGCACCCGTGGACGTGGCGGCGCATCGAGGCCCGACGCCTCGGCGAGCGCATCGCGCCGGTGGGCCGCGACGGCTCCCCCGCGGCGGCCGTGGCGCGCACGCACCTGCTCCTCGCGCGCCTCGGAGACCGCGTGCGATGGGAGGGCGGCGTCGAGGGCGAAGACCCCTCGGTGCGCGCGCGCTGGCGCTTCGGGAGCGGTGAGACGCCTGTACTCTCCGTTCCAGCGACGAGGGTCACCGACGTCGACCGCGGGGCCGTGCGCTGGGTGCGGGCGCGCATCGCGCAGCCGCCCGGCGCGGGCGCGCGGTGGGTGGGCGCGGTGGTGCTCTTCGCGGCGGGGTCGCGCGTGGCGCGGGGCGACCTGCAGGGGGCCGTGCCGCTGTGGGAGGCGACGCTCGGGCTCGACCCCGAGCACGTCTCGGCGTACACGAACCTCGGCGTCGCGGCGGCCCGTCGCGGCGACCTCCGCGGCGCCGTCGCCCTCACGCGCGCGGCCCTCGCGATCGACCCCGAGCGGCCCGTCGCGTGGCGCAACCTCGGCGATTTTCTCCGCGCGCTCGGCGACGACGACGGCGCCCGTGAAGCCGAGCGCGAGTCGCTCCGTCGCAGGTGATCTACACGCAATGAAGCGCACATCGAACGCACCGCGCGCGGCCCTCGTCGCCGCGCTCCTCGCCGCCCCGATGTCGGGCGCGCAGCCCGAGGCCCCGTCGCACGTCGAGGCCTTCGTGCGCATGCGGCAGGCCGCCGTGGCCCGCACGCGCAACGACCTCGCGGAGTCCGCGCGGCTCTACCGCGAGGCCCTCGCGCTGGGCGCCCCGCCGCCGTGCCTGCGCGACCTCGCGACGGTGCTCGAGGCCCAGAGCCGCTGGCGCGAGGCCGCCGGCCTGTGGACGCGGTTCAGCGCCCTCGCGAGCACCGAGGCCGAGCGCCGCGCGGCCCTCGAGCGCCGCGAGGCGTTGCGCGGGATGCTCACGGCCCTGCGCGTGCGCGTGGTGCCGCCGATGGCCGCCCGCGTGGCGCGCGTGTGGTTCGACCGCGACACGCCGCGCTGGTACCAGACGGGCGGCCTCGAGCAGGTGGCCGACGGCGGGCGCCACCGCGTGCGCGTCGAGGCCGAGGGCTACGAGCCCTGGGAGATGATGGTGCCCACCGCGTTCGGCGAGCCCGTGCAGGTGGTGGCCGTCATGCGCCCGCGCACCGTCGACGGGGGACTTCGGTAGCGCGAACTTCAGAGGCCGCCGCGGCGCTAAGGCGCCTCGACGATGACCCTGCGGCCCGCCGCGACGCGGTCGATGCGCTGCACGACGCCGCTCGGCCAGCGCACCGTGACCTCGTCGGCGGCTTCGGCGGCGCCGAGACCAAAGAACAGCCGGGCCTCGTGGTTGCCGTAGGTGCCGCCGCCGGTGGTCATCTCCCGCGTCACGCTGCGCGCGCCGACGCGGACCGTCACCCGCGCGCCGATGCCCTCGCGCGGCGAGCGCACGCCGCGGAGGCGGAGTGAGAGCGCGCGCCCGCCGAGCGAGCGGTTCCAGAGCACCTGCATCGGCTCGCCCATGCCCGCGAGCACGAAGTCCTCCACCGCGTCGCCGTCGAGGTCGACCACGGTCATCGCGGTCGCCGAGTGCGCCCGCAGCGAGCCGAGCATCTCGCTCGCGTCCTCGTAGGTGCCGTCGGCGCCGCGCGCGCGCAAGAGCCGTGTCATCGGCTGCGACTGGTCGCCGTGGCCCGGCGACCCCGTGATCATGATCCCGAGCCTGCCGTCGCGCTCGAGGTCGAAGAAGTACGGCGTCCACCCGATGAAGCGACCGCTGAGACGATCGTCCGTGTTCCACCGCACGAGGGCGTGGCGCTCGGGCGCGACGTCGTGCCACGCGCCGCCCTCCCAGACCATGAGCACCTGGTACTCGACGTTGGTGAGCACGTACTCGGGATGGCCGTCATCGTCGGCGTCGGCCGTGCAAACGCCCATCCCCTCGACCTCCGAGCCGTCCCCAAACGCCGGGAGCATGGCGTAGTCGTCGAAGCGCACGGCTTCGGTGGACGCGCGCAAGAGTACGCGGCTCGGCGCGGGGCGGTCCGACGCGCCCCCGGACACGACGATCAGGTCGAGCCTCCCGTCGCGGTTGACGTCGGAGAACATCGCCCCGAGCCCGTGGGGCGTGTACACGTCGCGCGCCCCGAAGGGATGCGCTTCGGTCGCCCACGTGCCGTCGGGGCGACTGGTGATCACCCGCACGGCGGCGACGCGCCCGGGCATCTGCGCGGCGAGGCAGCTCAGGTCGGCGCCGTCACCCGCGGCGAGGCTCGCGCGATACACCGCGAGGTCGAGGCGGCCGTCGCCGTTGACGTCTCCGAGCGCGGCGCCCGCTGCGCTCGCGAAGGGATCGAACTCAACCCGGTCGAAGGCCCACGCGCGGGTCACGTCGGTGACGTGGCCGCGGCAGTCGCCCCGAAACACACGCAGCATGTCGCCCCACGCGGCGGGGGGCGCGCGCTGCGGCGGCGCGCCGCCAGACGTCGCCTCGGCGATGTACTCCACGGTCGCGAGCCCGACCGAGAAGAGCACCGCGTCGGTGCAGCCGTCGGCGTCGAGATCGCCCGTCACGACGTTGAAGGCGTCGGACAGCGCTCCCCCTCCGCGCGTGGGCAGCCCCGCCCCTTCGGTGATGTCCGCAAAGCGCATCGCGCCGAGGTTTCGGTAGAGCCTCGGCGGGCCTCCCTGGCTCCAGCAAAGAAGGCCGGGGAGGGCGCTCTCCGCGGGGTCGACCTCGAAGGGCGCGCACGCCGTGGTCGCAAGAAAATCCTGCTCCACGAGCCCGCCATCGGGCGAGGCAAAGCGGATGTTCGCGGTGCCTTCGAGGAGGCCGCTCGTGCGCCAGCAGTTCACGAAGGGCGCCCCGGGCGCTGCGACGCAGCCCGTCGCGCCCCCGTTCGTCGAAGGACGCGCACCGCCCGCCTCGCACGCCACGAGCGCGCTCAAGCCCAGGCCGAAGAGGCGGTGCGGGGCGCGGGGCGCCTTCGTCACGGCTGGGCTCGTTCGCATCACGCGGCTCGTTGCTACATTACGTCAGGAACGCGCCACGCGCGCGCCCGGGCGCGTCGTTCAGGGCATTCACATCGAAGGCGACGCACGATCGGACGGAGCGGCACGGACGCCGCGCCGCGCGACCTTCGCCCCGCGAACGCAGCGGAGGCGAGCAGCGAGTGCGAGGCTCTGGATGTTGCGATGGGATGGAGCGGTGAAGCGCGCGGAGGCGTACCGACGGCGGGCGCTGCGCGTGGGCGCTGCGACGGGCGCTAGGCGGGCGCGTGCGCGCGGGGCGCGGAGGTCGCCAGCAGGGGGATCTCTCCCGCGGCGTGGATCTCTTTGATCTGCGCGACCAGCGATGCATCCTTGCGGAGCACCGGGCGTGCGGCCTCGCTGAAGGCCCGCCGCGAAGCCTCGGACACCGGCACGACCGTGCGGCCGGGCAGCTTCTCGAAGGCGTCGAGGTTGCGCGCGGCGAGCAGGGCCGACAGCTGGCGCTCGGCCACGGCGAACTTGCGGGTCTCTTCGATGAGAATGGCGCGCAGGTCGGGATCGAGGCTGTCGAGGAAGGCCCGGTTCGCCACGATGGAGGTCGCGTACATCGTGTGATTCGTGAGGCTGATGTAGAGCGGCGCGTGGCGGATGGGGCCAGACTGCTCGGCGTAGGCGAGGCCGTTGATCTCGACCGAGAAGAGCTCGATGCCGCCGCTCGCCAGGAGATCGGAGACGTGCTTCACGGTGTCGCCGAGGTGGCGGCTCTCGGGCGGGCGCTCGCCGCTCTCGAACGCGGAGACCGCGCCGAGTTCGAAGAGCAGGTCGCCGTCGGGCGAGAGCCCCTCGTCGATCATGACCTTCGCGCCGTTGACGTCTTCGACGCGCTGCACGGGCCGGCTGCCCACGAGGGCGCGAAAGCCGCCGCTGTACGAGAAGGCCAGCGCCTCGAGCTTGTGCTCGGAGTACGTCGCGATGCCCTCGAGCAGCTTCTTGCCGATCGGGCCGCGCCACACCGCCTCGGCGTGGTCGTAGTTGCGGAAGATGTACGGCAGCGAGATCACCTTCGCGCCGAGCGTGTCGACGCCGAGCTGCGACACGTCGCACTCGCCGGCCACCACGCGCGCGTAGCCGTCGCGCTCGGCGGCGGCGTCGCGCCAGCCCGCACCGATGTGGCTGTAGACGAAGTCGATCTCGAGGGCGCCGTGGGTCTTCTCGGCGAGGCTCGCGCCGAAGGCACGGAGCTGATCGTTGTACTCTTTGTAGTCGCGCGCGTGCACCACGTACCACTTGATGGTGCGGGTCTTCGCCACCGGCGAAGCGGCACCATCGCGCGACGCCGAATGCGGACCGGCGCCTGCCGCTGCGGCCCCGACGCTCAGTCTCGCTGCCGCTTCCTCCACGCCGCCAGGAGTCGACGCAGTCGATGTACCCGAGTCCGAATTCGCATGATCTTCCGTCATGGAAGCTACGCTACAGGAGCCCCTTGAGCCGTCAAGCCCCTCGCAAGGGGGCGCACTGCGGCCCGCGCGGGGGCATCAGCCGAGCGCGCGCGCGAGGGCCTGCGCCGCGGGCTCGCCGTCGTCGCCGACGGGGAGAAACCCCTGCGCCACGGCGGCCAGCGCGCGCGGCACGGCGAGCACGTTGGCATCGACCACGCCGCCGAAGACGTCGTCGCGGTGGCCCGCGAAATTCTGCGGCCGAAAGAACGGCGAGAAGTGCCACGCCAGCGTGTAGCCGAGCGCGCGCAGGAGACGCACCGCCGCGGGCGCGCCCGCGGGGCCGTTGTTCTCGAAGTACACCGTCGGCTGGCAGCGCGTGAGGGTGGCGAGCGCGCCGCGCAGGACCGCCGCCTCCATGCCCTCGACGTCGATCTTGAGCACGTCGCAGCGCGGCAGCGCGTGGGCGTCGAGGGGCTGCACGGGCACCGTCGCGCCCTGCGACCACGCGCCCAGCGCAACGCCGCCGAAGTTGCCCGCGACGCCGTAGTTGACGTCGGGCACCACCACGTGGCCCGGCGCCTCGCCCACCGCGGCGTGCACGGCCTCGAGGTGACGCAGCCCGTTGAGCTCGGCGTTGGCGCACAGCACCTCGTGCACGGTGCGCTGCGGTTCGAAGGCCAGCACGCGCCCCGTCGGGCCCACGGCGCGCGCCATGGGGACCGCATGGGTGCCGATGTTGGCGCCCACGTCGACGGCCACCTTGCCGGGCCCGAGGAACACCCCAAGGAGCTCGACCTCGGCCTCGGCCCACTCGCCGTACAGCTCGAGGGCGCGGCCCACGTGCAGGTCGTGGCGGAACCACGTCATCACGCCGTGGCGGCAGCGGCCCACGCGCACCAGCTCGTTCTCGTGAAGCACCCTCGTCATGCCGTGGGCCTCGTGCGCGCGGCGACCGCGTACGGCGTAGGGCCCGGGTGCAGGCGCCTGCACTCCGCGGTGCAGGGTGCCTGCACTCGGCCCCGCGGGCGCACGGTCACCGCGGCTCCCAGCGGAGCATCTCGCCGCCACCGGCGAGGATGCGCTGCTGGTTGAGCCCGTCTTGATTCATCACGAAGATGCCGCCGCGGCTCGAGCTGAAGGCGATCATGCGGCCGTCGGGCGAGAAGGTGGGGTCGACGTTGCTCCCCTGCCCCTCGGTGAGCCTGCGCACGGCGCCGGACCCGATGTTGATGGTGAAGATGTCGCTCCCGCCGGACCCGCGGCCCGAGTAGGCGATGGTCTGGCTGTCGGGGGCCCACGAGGGCGAGGTGTTGTAGCTCCCCGCGAAGCTCACGCGGCGTTGACCGCCGCCGCCGGCGTCCATCACGTACACCTGGGGGCCGCCGGCGCGGTCGCTCACGAACGCGATCTTCGAGCCGTCGGGCGACCACGCGGGCGAGATGTCGGCGCCCGGATCGGTGGTGAGCCGGCGCAGGTCGGACCCGTCGGACGAGCCCACGTAGATGTCGCTGTTGCCGTCGCGCGTGAGCACCACGGCCATGCGCGAGCCCGAGAACGCGGCGCCCATCACGAGGCCGTCGGCGCGCAGCACGGGCTCGCGGCGGCCCGAGCGAAAGAGCGCGAGAAACCCCTCGGGCGTCTGCGACGACCAGTAGAGCCCGCCGGGGCCCCAGTTGGGGGTGAAGTTCAATCGGCCGCTGCTCACCTGCGAGAGGTTTTCGCCGTCGCAGTCGACGGTGAAGACGTGGCGTCGGCCGCGGGCGCCGCGGCGCGCGAAGGCGATGCGGGTGCCGAACACGCCCGCCTGGTGCGTGTAGTGCTCGATGAGGTCGTTGGCGATGCGGTGCGCCACCGAGCGCGCGCTGCCGGGGCCGTAGGTGCGCGTGAGCACGGGGGCCGTGGGGCGACCGGGCTCCCACACGCGCAGCTCGACGCGCACGTTGTCAGCCGTGCCCGTGACCTGGGCCTTGACCACGGCGGTGGCGCCCACCGACGTCCACGAGGGGGCGTTGATGCCCGTGCCCTCGGCGTCGAGGTCGGCCGTGAACGAGCGCGGGTCGAGCACGCGGAAGAGCGACGAGAGGCGCAGGTCGTTGGAGATCACCGCCGCGATGCCGTCGCCCGACACACCGCGCAGCGCGGGGATCGCGATGGGCAGGAGGCGCTGGTCGAGGCCCTGCAGCGTGATGGTGAGATCGCCCACGGGAGGCGCCTGCGTCACCTGCTGCGGGGGCGGCTGGTTCTGCGCGAGCGAGGCCGCCGGCGGCAGGAGCGCGAGCCCGAAGGCCGTCGCCACGAAGAAGCTATGAGAGATCCGTCGCATCACGCGCGCAGTGTATCGAACATCACCGCGTCGCGCGAAACAGATGCAGCGCCGACCCTCAGTGCATCGACGAGAGGGGCACGTTCACGTTGATGTTGCGGTCGCCCACGGTGGCGAGCTCTTCGGGCGTGAGCGACTCGATGCGCGCGTGGCGGTCGGCGAGGGCCGTGGCCTGCGCGACGATCTCGGCGTCGAGGCTCTCGTTGCCCGAGGCCGTGACGAGCGCGGCGCTCTCGATCACGCCGCCCGCGTCGAGGCGGATGCGAAAGGTCATGCGCCGCGGCTCGCTGCCCGTGAGGGCCGTCGAGTAGTGGATGTGCTCGCGCAGAAACTCGTCGATCTTCGTGGCCGCGCCGTGCGTCGCCTGCGCGGGGTCGGTGGGGTCGCCGTGGGCGCTGCCCGTGGGGTCCCCCTCGCCCGCGGGCGCCGTCGGGTCCGACGCGCGCTCCGCGGCGGCCATCTGCGCGATGCGCTCCATCTCCGCGAGGTCTTGATTGCCGCGCGCCTCGCGGTTACGGCCCGTGATGATGGCGTTCATGTAGTCTTGCGCGCCGGCGTCGGGGCGCAGCTGCACCGCCGTGGGGTCGCGCGCGAGGGCCACCTGCTGCGGCGCCGCGCGCTCGGCCAGCGTGGGCGTCTGCCGGTGCACCACGCGCCGCGGGTCGAAGTCGCCGCCGCCGCGCTTCATGAGGTGCGTCTCGATGATCTGCTGCGGCGCCGCGGCGGGGCGCACCGCCACGTTGCCCTCGTTGCGCCCGAGGCGCATCGACGTGAGGCCCACCGCGAGGTGCACCGCGAGGGTGACCATGAAGCCCACGAGCATGCCGCGGCCGTCGTCGCGCGGTGTGTCCGCCGAGCGCACCTGAGCGGGCACGCTCACCCCCGCTTGCGAGGGTGATGCAGGCGAGAGCGTGTGGCCCTGCGGTGGAGTCGGGTCGTCGTCGGGGAGGTTCATCGCGCGCGGAGGGGAATGGTCTTTACCACAAACGCGCCCGCCGATCGGGTCGCGCGAAATCACACAGCGCCCGCGACGGGCGGGGCGCGCCCCGGTCGCGGTGCAAGATCATCCCATCGGGCTGGATGCTCCCGGTGCGGTCGCGCGAAATCATCCACCCCCGCGCGCACGCCAAAACGCTTGATTTCACGAGAAATTACCGCGGCACGCCTGTTGCTAAAGGGGAGGTATCGCGCGCGTCGCCCCCGACGCGCCGAACACTTTCGAGGAGAGCGAACCCCATGATCGTCGAGAACGCCGTCGAGTCGCCCGCTGGGATGCAGCCCGTGAGCCCCGAGATCCGCAAGAAGGTCGAGGCGGCGTTTCGCTCGTACGAGTCGCGGCTCTTTCATGCGGCGCTGCGCATCACGCGCAACGACGACGACGCGTGGGACGCGGTGCAAGAGGGCATGGTGAGCGCGCTGCGCCACGCCGAGCGCTTCCGCGGCGACGCCGCCGTGGCGAGCTGGATGTACAGCATCGTGG
>CAISKJ010000420.1 GCA_903885885.1 uncultured delta proteobacterium | reverse complement strand
TCTGGCACGGGAGCGCGCACACGCCGCCTACGCAGGCGCTCGGCGCGCAGCAGTCGGCGCTCGACGCGCACGCGACGCCCACCGCGCGGCACGCGGCCTGACACATTCCCATCGCGCAAGCGAGGGGCGAGCAGCAGTCGGAGCCCGTCGCGCACGCCCCGCCCGCGCCGCGGCACGGCGGCGGCGTGCACACGCCCGCGGTGCAGGTGGCGCCCGCGCAGCAGTCGGCGCTGGTGGCGCAGGTGCCCGCGAGGGGCGCGCACGCGTCGCCGCACACGCCGCCGTTGCAGGTGAGCGGGGCGCAGCAGTCGCCGTCGACGGCGCAGGTGGCGCCGCGGGCGGTACAGGCGGTGCGCACGCGGTCGAGGGCCCAGAAGGGGCGGTGCGTGTCCTCGTCGAGGTCCTGGCAGGGGAGGCGAAACGCGGGGTAGCTCGGGTCTGCGGTGGCGGCGCGGGTGAGGTCGACGGCGGTCACCCAGATCTGCTCGTGGCGGCCGAGGCGCGACGTTCCGCTGAGCACGGCGCCGTAGTCGCGCGTCGAGCTGAAGGCCACCCAGGCGTAGTCGTCGGCGCTCCCGGTGGGGGCCCACGTGGGCATGTTGTCTTGCACCGTGGGCGTGGTGATGGTGCCGTTGTTGATCACCGTGTTGGCGCGCGTGAGGGCGCGCGGCGTGGTGCCGTTGCGGCTCACGAGCCAGATGTCGCTGGTGACGTCGTTCTGTCCGTCGCGCGTCGAGTGGGCGAAGGCGACCCACGCGCTGTCCCACGAGAAGCTCGGAAACTGGTTGGTGTCGGTGGTGGCCCCGGTGCCGTAGAGGTTGCGCGGTGCGCCCCACGCGTCGCCGGGCATCACGTCGACGACGGCGATGCGCCCGCCGGCCACGCCGCGGTCTTTGGTGGTGGGGCTGGTGGTGTACGCGAGGAGGCTGTTGTCGGGCGCCCAGTCGGGCTGCGTGCCGTAGGTGTTGCGCGCGAGCGTCACGGTGTTGAGGGGCGCGCCGTCGGTGCCATTGCGGAGGGTCAGCACGCCGCGCGCGGCCGCCACGATGCGCGACTCGTCGGGCGCGAAGGTCGACCAGAACATCGGGATGTCGCGCCCCGCGTAGCGCGTGATGAGCCGCGGCGGCGGCGCCGTGCCCGACACCTCGACCACCCACATGACGTTGCCGCCGACGTCGGCCGCGAGGCGGTTTCCGCGACGTGACAGGGTATGACACGCCACGCAGGCGCCGCTCGTCTCGGTGGGCGTGAGGAAGTTGCGCGGCGCGGCCTCTGCGAGGTTGCCGCGTCGCACGCCGCGGGCCGTGGTGCTCCAGTAGTAGATGGCGCCGGGCACGGGGCCGCGCGAGAAGCCGATGGAGAGCGTGGCCGAGCGGTAATAGCGCCCGGGCGCGGTCGACGAGGCGCCGTCGACGGTGACGCGCACGCTGCCGTGGGGGTTGGACGCGGCGAGGTAGCGCCACACGGCGAGCTCGGGTTCGAAGCACGACAGGCCCGCGGCGGCCATGGTGCACGTGGGGTGGGCGCCGTCGGTGAGCACCACGACGCGCGAGCGGTCGCTCTCGTAGGTGACGCGGAAGCGGTTGCTCCCCGACGGGCGCCATTGAAAGAGCACGCGGTTGAGGTTCTGCGGAAACACCGTCTCGTTGGCGGGGTAGATCCACGCGGGGGCGCGCGCCGCGTCGGCGGTGGGGTCGCCGGCGAAGAGGCCCGCGGTGTCGGGCGTGGCGCCCGGCGCGGTCACGGTGACGTCGATGACGACGCGCAGCGTGGCGCTCGCCGCGAGGGTGCCGCTGCGCGCGGTGACCACCACGTCGCCGCCCGCGACGCCGGTGGCCGTGACGGTGCCGTCGGCCGCGGCGGTGGCGATGGAGGCGGGCGAGGCGCTCCAGATCACGGTGACGGGCACGGTGCGCCCGTCGCGCGTGCGCCCCGTGGCCGTGAAGCGCACCGAGGGGCGCGCGGTGGGGGAGGTGACGCGGAGCGTGGTCGCGGCGGGCGTCACCACGAGGGCGACGGGCGCGTCGCTCACGACGTCGGCCGCGGCGGCGCGGTCGGTGAGCGCAGCGTCGGAGGGCGCATCGCCCGCGGTGGCGTCGGCGACGGGCGCGTCGTCGGCGGCGTCGACGCCGAGGTCCGAGGGCGACGCGTCGGAGGCGGTGCCGTCGGATGCGGTGCTGTCGGAGAGGGTGCCGTCGGTGCGCGCGTCGGAGAGGGTGCCGTCGGAGGCGGT
>CAISKJ010000419.1 GCA_903885885.1 uncultured delta proteobacterium | reverse complement strand
CTCATGGCCTTCAGCGAACCCCCGTCTGGTGACGGAGCAATCGCAATCGGTGGACCCTTTGGCCTTGCGCCACCCTCAACGACAATCTGGGCAATGATGAGGGTTCACCCGCCGGGCTACAACGCGCTTGCCGCGAATGGGGAGGGCGTTGGAGGGGCCTCGCGACCTACGTCACTTCGTCGGGCGGCCGCGCTGCGGGGGCGGGCCCTCGATGCGCTCCGGCGGATTGGCCGGCACGATGGGCAGTCGCCGGTGCTCGGCGTGGCGCGCGTAGGTGGTGCGCACCACGTCGGCCATGAGCGCGAGAAACCGCGGGTCGTCGTTGACGGCCTTGGCGCGCGTGGCGGGAATGCCCAGCGCGCGACACGTCTCGAGCGCCTCGCGGTCGAGATCCCACAGCACCTCGACGTGGTCGCACAGAAACCCGATGGGGCACATCACCACCGCGGTGAGGGCCCCTCTGGCGTGCTCGTCGCGGAGAAAGTCGTTCACGTCGGGGGTGAGCCACGGGTCTTCGGGGCGCCCGCTGCGCGACTGGTACACCACCGAGAAGTCGTGCGACCCGACGAGCGCCATCACCGCGCGCGCCGCGGCGTGCAGGTTGGCCACGTACACGCTCTTGTCGGCCATGGGCGTCGGAATGCTGTGCGCCGTGAACACCACCCGCGCCCCCGCGCGATGCTCCGGGGCGAGGCGCTTGAGCGCGTCGGCCACGTGCACGGCGTTGGCGGCGATGAAGCCCGCGTGCGTGTTCCAGTCGTCGACGAAGGTCACCTCGACGTCGGCGAGACCCCTTGCGGCAAGCTCTTTGCGCGCGTCGGCCACGTTCTGCTTGTACTGCCCGCAGCTCGAGTACGTCTTCTGCGCGGCGGTGATGAACCCGATCGCGCGGCGCACGCCGGCGGCGCTCATCTCGGCGAGCGTGTCGGCGAGAAAGGGCTTCCAGTTGCGCATCCCCACGTACACGGGGAGCTCGGGGCCGAAGCGGCGCAAGAGATCCGCGAGGCCGTCGGCCTGGCGCATGGTGAGCTCGGTGATGGGCGACACGCCGTCGAAGTGCTCGTAGTGGTGCACCACCTCGTCGAGGCGCTCGGGCGACACGCGGCGGCCGCGCAGCACGTTGGCCAGAAACGGGCGAACATCGTCGAGGCCCAGCGGCCCCCCGAAAGAGACCACGAGCACGGCGTCGAAGGGCTTCTGCATGGGACCCCTACGATGCCGCGGAGGGCGCTTGCGTCGCGTGGGCCTTCGCCCACCACGCTTCGAATGCCTCGCTTTGCACGAGGTCGCGCACGCCCGGCAGCGCGTGGTGGTGCAGCGCCGCGCGCAGGTGCTCGCGCAGCCCGAGCTCGTCGAGGAGCGACCCGAGGGTTTCCTTCGAGAGGTCGTCGAGCACGGCGGCGAGCTCGGCGCGCAGGGCCTCGCGCACCTCGGCGCGGGCGAGGTTGTGGTGCGCGAAGAGGGGCGCCGTCGTATCGATGTCGGCCCACGGGGTCTTCGCGGCGTTCTTCGACGCCTCGGCCTCGGTGGTCTTCAAGAACTTCTCGAAGGCCGCGAGCCTGCGCTTGCCGATGGCCTTCGCGGTGTCGTCGCTCTTGAGCCGCTCGGCGATGCGCGCCTGCACGTTGCTCACGGCCCCGTCGACGAAGTCTTTCACCCGGTCTTGCAGGCGCGACTGAATCTCTTCGCCGATGCCGCCGAGCACCGAGCCCGCCGCGCGCGCGCCCCAGCCGAGGGCCCCGCGAATGCCACCGCTGCCCGCGGCCTTGTTCTCGCTCAGCGTCGCGCTGGCCTTCGCGATAAAGCTGCTCAGCGACTCGCTGAGCATCTGGCGCACGGCGTCGCGCACGCGCTCGTTGGCCACCATCTCGTCGATCCACGCGCGCGGAATGGGCGCGGGCTTCGACAGGCGCTCGCGCAGCTTGGCCACCACCGTAGGGTGCAGCCACTGCTCCATCGTCACCGCGCTCTTCGAAGCGCGCACGAGGAGGCGCTCGCGCAGCGGAACGCCCAGGCGCGCGTGCCACCGCGCGGCGCGCTCGGGCTCGGCCAGAATGTCGATCGCCGCGATGACCCGATCGACCTCGACGAGGTCGCCCACGGGGCGCGTACAGGCGTGGTCGTACGAGAGGTCGATGAGCTCGCGGAGCAGGGCGTCGTCGAGGTTCGGCATGGCGCGCGACGCTACCATGCAGGTGCGCGAAATCGTCAGTTCGTGACGCGCAGCGCGACCTTGCGCTTGGGCTTCACCGCGGGCTTCGGGGGGGCGTCGGCCGCGGGGGCCGAGCCGTCGTCGAGCACCACCTCGCCCACGAGGTCGTAGTCGGCGCTCTGGGTCACCTCGACGGTCACCATCTCGCCGGCGCGCACCTCGGCGCCCGAGAGGTACACCACGCCGTCGATCTCCGGCGCCTGGCCCGCGTGGCGGCCCTGGAGCACGAACTCGTGCTCGCCGCTCGCGCCGTCGACCAGCACCTCGAGGTGCTGCCCGATGAGCGCGCGGTTGCGCTTGCGCGAGATGGGGCGCTGCAGGGCCATGAGCTTGCGGTGCCGCGCGGCGCTGTCCTTCTTGGGCACCTTGGCGTCTTGCGCGAAGCTCCCCGTGTCTTCTTCGTCGGAGTAGCGAAACACGCCCACGCGGTCGAACTCGGCCCACTGCACGAACTCGCAGAGCTCGTCGAAGTCTGCCGCCGACTCGCCCGGGTGCCCCACGATGAAGGCCGTGCGAAACACCACGCCCGGGATGCGGTTGCGCACCGTCTCGACCACCTTGCGGAGCCGCGCGCCGCCGTGGCCGCGGCGCATGCGCTTGAGCATCGCGTCGCTCGCGTGCTGCAGGGGCATGTCGACGTACTTCACCACCTTGGGGTGCGTGGCGATAAGCTCGACGAGCTCGTCGGTGAGCGTCTCGGGGTAGAGGTAGTGCAGGCGCAGCCAGCGCACGCCCTTCACGTCACCGAGGGCTTTGGTGAGCGCCGCGAGGGTGGGCTTGCCCGGGAGGTCGCGGCCCCACGCGATGGTGTCTTGCGACACCATGTTGAGCTCGAGGGTGCCTTGCGAAGCGAGGCGCGTGGCCTCTTCCACAATGTCTTCGAGCGAGCGGCTGCGCTGCTTGCCGCGAATGGCGGGAATGGCGCAAAACGAGCACGTGCGGTTGCACCCCTCGGCGATCTTGAGATAGGCGCTGTGGCGCGACTGCGAGAGCACGCGCGGGTCGCTGGCGCGCAGGGTGTACGCCGCGGGGTTGCCCACGAGCATGCGCTCGGCGCCGCCCTCGAGCACGTCGCGGAGCTTGAGCATGTCGCTCGAGCCCAGAAAGTGATCGACCTCGGGCATCTCTTTCGCGAGCTGGTCGGGGTACCGCTGCGAGAGGCAGCCCGCCACCACGAGCTTCTCGAGGCGGCCGTGCTCTTTGTAGCGGCCCATCTCGAGAATGGTGTCGATGCTCTCTTCTTTGGCGGGGCCGATGAAGCCGCAGGTGTTCACCACGATGTACTCGGCCTCGGCCGGGTCGGTGGTGAGGTCGAAGCCGTTGCCGGCGGCGACGCCGAGCATCACCTCGGTGTCGACGCGGTTCTTGGGGCACCCGAGGGAGACGAAGTGAATCTTGCGCTTCATGAGGTGTGAGCTTCGAGGGTCATTCGCGAAAGTTGATGTACTGAAGCTCGATGGGCATCTCGAGGCCGCGCAGCGACTGAATGGCGGTCTGCAGGTCGTCGCGGTTTTTGCCCGTGACGCGCACCGTGTCTTCGTGAATCGACGCCTGCACCTTGAGCTTCGAGCCCTTGATGTGATCGATGATCTTGCGGGCGTTGTCGCGCTCGATGCCCTCTTTGATCTTCACGAGCTGGCGAAACTGACCTCGGCCCCCCGGAATGACCTTCTGCCCGTCG
>CAISKJ010000418.1 GCA_903885885.1 uncultured delta proteobacterium | reverse complement strand
GACTTGGCGAAGCGCCTGAGACGGGCTCGTGGGCTGTCACCCGCCCCGCGTTGGCGCTTCGCCAAATCGCTATCCATTCCGCTGATCGCCCACGTGGTGCGGGTCGCGGTGGGCGACGGGTTCTCGTGCGCGTTGCGCGGCGACGCCACGGCCTGGTGCTGGGGCGACAATCGCGCGGGCCAGCTCGGCGACGGCACGGGCATCAGCACGGGGCTCCCCGCGCGGGTCAACGTGAGCGCGCAGGTGTTCGCCGTGGCGACGGGCCGGCAGCACGCGTGCGCCCTCGCTCGCAACGGCACGGTGTGGTGCTGGGGCTCGAACGCGTCGGGGCAGCTGGGCACGCCCGCGGTCGAGTCGCTCTCGACGGTGCCCGTGCTCGTGGTGGGCCTCCCGAAGGCCACCGACGTGGTAGCGGGCGACGACTTTACGTGCGCGCGCACGGAAGACGGTCACGCGTACTGCTGGGGCGACAACGACCTGGGGCAGCTCGGCGATGGCACCACCGTGCGCCGCGCCGAGCCTCGCCCCGTGGAGATGTAGGCGCTACGGGAGTTCGGCGTCGACCACGATGGTCGAGGGCGCGCTCGTGGTGATGTAGATGTAGTAGGTGCCCGACGGGAGCGTGGCGCTCGACGAGCGCTCGTTCGAGGGCGAGGTGCCCGTGCACGTGCGCGCCGCCGAGTCGGAGCGGCAGGTGGTGCCGCCGACGGAGTCGAAGCCCACGTAGAGGTTGACCCCCGCGGGTGCGGTGTACGTGAAGGCCACGCGCCCGGTGGTTGACACCTGCACCGCGAACACCATGTCGGGCCCGGTGCGGCCGCAGCCCGTGTTGAGGTTGTCGGTGGCGCCGCAGGTGGTGAGCACCGTGCGGCTGCGCCCGCGGCGTGTGATGACGGGCACGTCGGGCCCGCAGCCGTCGCCGCCGCGGAGGGCCGGTGCGCAGACGACGCAGTTGTCGATGCAGCTCGCGTAGGTGAGGCACGCGGCGCTGCCCGTGCCCGGGCAGAACTCGACGGGACCGAAGGGCGTGCAGGCGCGACACACGGGCGGCGCGTCGGGCGGGGCGACGTCGGGGGGCGGCGGCGCGTCGACGATGGGCGGGACGTCGGGGGTGACGGTGGCGTCGAGGCGAGGCGCGTCGGCTGCGGCGTCGGGGCGCGGAGCGTCGGGGGTGACCGGCGCGTCGAGCGCGACGGGCGCATCGGGCGCGGACGGGACGTCGGTGGGGAGCGAGGCGTCGGGGGGCGACGAGGCCGCGTCGGGTGCGCTGGCGTCGGCCTCGATGGGTCGCTCGATGGCGTTGGGGTCGACGGTGCCGGAGCACGCGACCAGAGAGAGTACAAGCAAGGGGGCCGCGGCCCCGAAGGTCTTCGCCGTCACAAGCGCGGGAGTGTACTCGAAGGAGGAGCGGAGGGACGCGTTCGCGACAGCGCAAACGGCTGCGGCGCGAGGGCCGCGCGGGGAGCGATCAGAGGCGGGTGAGGTCGACGCCGTGCTGCGCGGCGTAGGCCGTCAGACCGATGCGGTCGATGGTGCGGAGGTCGCGCGTCGAGACCGTGATGCGCACGAAGCGCCCGAGCTCGGGGACGAACAGACGGCGCTCTTGCAGGTTCGGAAACTGCCAGCGCTTGGTCTTGATGTTCGAGTGCGAGACCTTGTTCGCGATCTTGCGGCGTACGCCGGTGAGGTCACTGCTTGCCATGGTGCTGCCTCAGTTCTTCTTCGGGTTGGGGAGCTTGCCTTCCTTGTGGACCTGGTGGGAACGGCACCACTCGCAGTACTTGCGGAACTCCAGCTTCTCGGTGGTCGTCCGCTTGTTCTTGGTCGTGTAGTAGTTGTTCCGCTGGCAGTTCGAGCAGAACAGCCGGATCATGTCTCGCATGGCAACGCCTCGAAATTGGACGTAGAAACCGCCAGGTAGGGGCGGCGTCAGGGGGCGCCAAAGATACACGAACTGTATAGTAGTCAAGGGATTTCGCGCATTATCCTGCGCGGCCCCCTTCGATAGGCGCGTTCTCGTAGAAGAAATCGCGCTTCGTACGATACCTTTCGCAGACCGACCGACATGACCATCACCGTGCCGCTCCCTCAGTTGAGCCTCCCCCACGTTGACACCGCGCCGCCGGGGGCCCTGATCGCGGGGTTGCCGCGCGCGCGCCGGGTGTACGTGAACCGCAGCCTGCGGATGGAGAACGTCGAGTGGGTGGGCTTCGACATGGACTACACCCTGGCCATCTACCGGCAGGCCGAGATCGATCGGCTGAGCATCGAGGCCACGGTGAAGAAGCTCGTCGACCGGGGGTATCCCCCGCAGCTCGCCGAGGCCACGTACGACACGCGCTTTCCCATTCGCGGATTGCTCATCGACAAGCGGTACGGGCACATCGTGAAGATGGACCGGTACAAGTTTGTGGGCCGCGCCTACCACGGGCTGCGCGAGCTCACGCGCGACGAGCGCCACGAGCTCTATCACGCGCGCAAGGTGAGGGTCGCGCCGCCGCGGTACCACTACATCGACACGCTCTACGCGCTGCCCGAGGCCGCCCTCTACGCGGGCGCGGTCGACCTGCTCGAGCGCTACGGCCACAACGTGGACTACCACGAGCTCTTCGACGACATCCGCCAGTGCATCGACGAGGCGCACCGCGACGGCTCCATCGTCGATGTGATCGCGAACGACCTGCCGCGCTTCGTCGAGCGCGACCCGGGCCTCGCGCCCACGCTGCACAAGCTCCGCTCGGCGGGCAAGAAGCTCTTCATTCTCACGAACTCACGGTGGGCCTACACCGAGCGCATGATGACGTACCTGCTCGGGGGGCAGCTCCCCGAGTATGGCTCGTGGAGGAACTACTTCGACCTCGTGTCGGTGGCGGCCACGAAGCCCGCGTTCTTCACGGAGAAGCGGCCCTTCATGGAGCGCGTGTTCGAGCACGGCGCGGAGACCGTGCGCCCGGCCTACACCCTCGAGCGCGGGCGCGTGTATGAGGGCGGCAACCTCCGCGATTTCGAGCGCATGATCAACGCGCAGGCCGACCGCATTCTGTACGTGGGCGACCACATCTACGGCGACATTCTGCGCAGCAAGAAGGACTCGGCGTGGCGCACCGCGATGATCGTGCAGGAGATGGAGTCGGAGTTCGACGCGATGGGGCGCACGCGCGACGACGTGACCGAGCTCGACGGCCGCGCCCGGCAGCGCGACCGCCTCGAAGACGAGATTCGCTACCAGCAGGTGCTCTTTCGCGCGGCGGTGAAGCGCAGCGGCGAAGACGACGCGGAGGCCGTGACGCTGCGCCGCACCATCGATCGGCTGAAGGGCACGCTGCGCGAGCTCGACGCCTCGACGCGCGCGATGCACAAGGCCACCGACGCGGCGTTTCACCCGTACTGGGGCTCGCTCTTCAAGCAGGGGCTCGAGCTGTCATCGTTCGGCGACCAGGTGGAGGAGTACGCGTGCCTCTACACCTCGCGCGTGTCGAACCTCGCGAACTATCCGGCGTCCCATTTCTACCGGTCGCCGCGCGACCTGATGCCGCACGAGATGTGAGCGCTACGAGGGGCTGCTCGCGCGGCGTCGGTCGAGCGCGCTCGTGAGGATGCTCGCGTCGAGCGACGGGAGGCGGTCGAAGCACAGGCCCATGCCCGCGCGCTGGTTGCCTCGGGGGCAGTGCACGACGCGGGCGTCGGTGGTGATGCGATGGCGCGTGCCGGGCACCGTGAACGACACGGTGAGCCGCTCGCCCGGGTCGAGGAGCAGGTCGACCGCGATGAACATCCCCGTGGCCGAGAGCTCGGCGCAGGCGACCTCGATGGGGCAGTAGAAATGGTTGCTGAACACCGCGGCGGGCATCGAGACCCGGCTGCGAGGGCTCCCGCGAAGGCCTCTGGAGACCGCGCTTGTCGTTTCCATGCGCCCATCGTAGGAGCACGGCGGCGCCGCTCGCCAGAGAACGACAGACCCCCGACGGAGCCACGCGAATGTTGACCCCACGCGGCACGCAGGCATCCGCCCCGCCGGGGCTGTGGGCGCCGCTGCGCCACCGCGAGTTTCGGCTCCTGTGGGTGGGCTTCGTCGTCTCCCACGTGGGTGATTTCGTTCAGCTTATCGCGCAGAACTGGCTCGTCGTGGGCCTCACGCGCTCGGCCTTTCGCGTGGCCGTGGTGGCCTTCGCGCAGGCCCTGCCGCGGCTGCTCGTGTCGCTCTTCGCCGGGGTGCTCGTCGACCGCGTCGACCGTCGCAAGCTGCTCGTGGTGACGCAGTCGCTGGCGGCGCTCCAGAGCGTGCTGTTTCTCGCGCTGGTGGTCACCCATCGCATCACGTACGGCTCGCTCGTTGCGCTCGCCTTCGCCCTGGGGGCTCCTCGACTCGCTGAACCTCACCGCGCGCCAGGCGGTGATGCCCACGCTCGTGCCCCGCGACCTCATCGCGCGCGCCGTGGCGCTGCAGTCGCTGGGGGTGAACGTGACGCAGATTCTCGGCCCCCTCGTGAGCGCGCTCGTGCTCGGACTTCTGGGCGTCGCGGGGTGCCTCGCGCTCAACGCCCTCTCGTTCACGCTGCTCATCGCCACCCTGGTGCGTCTGGAGCTCCCCAAGACGGAGGCGCCGCCGCCGGGGAGGAGTTTCACCGACGACCTCCGCGAGGGCGTCGGGTACGTGCGCTCGCACCCCGCGGTGCTGCACCCGATCGTGTTCGCCTACGCGCTGGGCGTGCTCGGAATGCCCCTGGTGCGACTGCTTCCGCTCTTCTCGCGCGTGGTGCTCGCGACCACGCCGCAGGGGTACAGCCTGCTCGCGGCGGCGTCGGGCGTGGGGGCCCTCGCGGCGAGCCTCCTGGTGACCGCGCGCGCATCGCGGGCCGAGCTCCCGCGCAACGTCGTGGCCTCGGGCGTGACCTTCTCGGCGGCCCTCGTGGCCTTCGCGTTCACGCGCTCGTACGCGCTCTCGTGGGCCGTGCTGGTGCTGTTCGGCGCCTCGCAGATGGCCTTTCGCTCGGCGGTCGTGACGCTGCTGCAGCTCGAGGTGCCCGACCGCATGCGCGGCCGCGTGATGTCGGTGCTCTCGATCGACTTCTCGCTGTGGTCGATCGGGGCCACGGTGGTCGGCGTCGTCGCCGACGCGCTCGCGCGCAGCCACGCGGGCCTCACCGCGCGTGTCGACCGCTCGCTCCTGCCGCCCGACGCCGTCGCGTGGGGCTTGTCGCGCTCGCTCGCCCTGCACGGCGCGCTCTGCCTCGCCGTGATGCTCGCGCTCGCGGCGCCGTTTCTTCGCGCCGCCGCTCCCCGGAAGGATGTTGCATGAACCGCGTGGTCTTCGGCCTTCGCGCGCAGATCGTGGTCGCGCTGCTCGTCGTGCTCTCGATCGCGGCCACGCTCGCGATGGTGGCGATCCAGCCGCTCACGGCCGCGTCGGGGCGCCTCACGCGCAAGCGCCTCGGGCTCACGCTCGCGCGCTCCGTGGCCGGCGAGGTTGCGCTCTCCCACTCGACCGACGACGTGCGCGACCTCCTCTTGCAGTCGGTGGGCGACGTGGGGCTCCGCGGCGCGGCGCTCTATGACCTTCAGCGGCGCCTCCTGGTGCGCGCGGGCACGCTGAGCCTGCCCTCGTCGCTGCGGCCGCCGCGGCTCATGGACGACGCGCGCGAGGCCGGCGAGGTGATGGGCGTCGTGGTGTTTCTGCCGGGCCGCGGGGTGTTCGTGGCCGAGACGTCGCTCGCGCCGAGCGCGGCCGAGCGCGCCGTGCCGATGCTCATTCTGCTCTACACCGCGTCGGCGGGCGTGCTCGCGTTGGCGGTGGTGTACCTCCTCCTCACGCGGTGGATCGTGCGACCCGTGGTGTCGCTCACGCTCGCGGCGGAGCGCGTGGCGGCGGGCCGACGCGACGTGCGCGCCGAGGCGGGCGGCGCCGCCGAGGTGGTGCGCGCGGCGGACGCGTTCAATCGCATGACCGAGCAGTTGAGCGCGCACGAGGCCGAGCTCTCGAACCGCGTGAAGGAGCTCGAGCGCGCCCACAAGGAGCTCAAGCGCGCGCAGGAGCAGGTGGTGCGCGGCGAGCGCCTCGCCACGGTCGGGCGCCTCTCGGCGGGCATTGCGCACGAGGTGGGAAATCCCCTCGCGGCCATCGTGGGCCTCGCCGACGTGATGGCCGACGGCGGCCTCGACGAGGCCGAGGTGAAGGAGTTCTCGGGCCGCATCGGCCGCGAGGCCCAGCGCATTCATCGCACGGTGCGCGAGCTGCTTGACTACGCGCGCGCGTCGCCCTCGCCCGCGGGCACCACCGACCCGGGCGAGAAGCACCCGGGCGACCTCGTCGACGCGATCGATCAGGTGTCGCGGCTCATCGCGCCGCAGAAGGCCATGCGTGATGTGCGCTTCGAAACGCACATCGACGGCGCCATCCCCGCCGTGAGCGTCTCGACGGACCGCCTGGTGCAGGTGGTGCTCAACCTCTGCCTCAACGCGGGCGACGCGCTGCGCATGGCGGGCCTCACGCCGGGCTCCGTCGCGGTGCGCGCTCGGCACGAGCGCGAGCGCGTGGTGATCGAGGTCGAAGACGACGGGCCGGGCATTCCCGACGATGTGCGGCAGAAGGTGTTCGAGCCGTTCTTTACGACGAAGCCCGCGGGCGAGGGCACGGGCCTCGGCCTCGCCACGAGCGCGGCGATCGTCGAGCAGGCGGGCGGTGTGATCTCGGCGCAGCCGCGGCGCGATGGGGGCCGCGGGGCGCGCATCGTGATCGAGCTCCCGGCGGCGGGCTCGAGGCCTCCCCGCGAATCGACGCTGCCGTGAGTCTCACACCGGCGCCGCGTCGCGCGGGAGCGCGCGCAAGGCCTCGGTGAGCGCCGCCGCGAGCGTCGGGCGCCCCCGCGAGAGGCCGTGCGCGGCGAGGGCGCGGTCGAGCGCGTCGCGCATGCTCCGTGCGTCGGCGAAGCGATCGTCGGGCGTGCGCGCGAGGGCGGTGCGCACCACGGCGTTGAGGGCCGACGGATAGCCCGCCCGCTCGCCCGCGGGTGAAGGGGTGGGCCCGTCGACGACGGCGGCCATCACGCGCGTCGCGCTGCCCTCGTAGAGCCGACGCCCCAGGGTGAGCTCGTACAAGATCACCCCGACCGACCACAGGTCGCTGCGTGCGTCGGCGTCGCGCTCGCCGGTGATCACCTCGGGGGCCATG
>CAISKJ010000417.1 GCA_903885885.1 uncultured delta proteobacterium | reverse complement strand
GGCGTGGTGCTCGCCGAGCTCGGGCCCGCGCAGATCTCGGCGGCGAGGGCCGCGGTGCTGCGCGCCGCGCGGCTGCGCCCCGACGACGCCGAGCCGTGGGTGGCCCAGGGGGACCTCGACCTGCGCGAGGCGCAGTGGCCGCGCGCGGTGGAGAGCTTCCGCGAGGCCCTGCAGCGCAACGCGGCGCACGCGGGCGCGCGCACCAACCTCGGCGTGGCGCTCGCGCGAACGGGCGACCGCGCGGGGGCGGCGCGGGCCTTCCTCGAGGCCACCGAGCGCGCCCCCAACACCGGCGCCGCGTGGAACGGCCTCGGCGCCATGCGCCTCGCGTCGGGCGATGCTGCCGGCGCGGTGGGTCCGCTGCAGCAGGCCGCGGCGCTGCTCACCGACGACCCCAACCCCACGCTCAACCTCGGCCTCGCGCTCCTGCGGCTGCAGCGCTGGGGCGACGCGGCGCAGGCCTTCCGCGAGACGCTGCGGCGTCAGCCCGACAACCAGGTGGCGCTCTCGCACCTGCTCACGCTGCAGCCCGACTCCGCGGCGCGGGCGCGCGTGCAGCGCCTCGCGATGCGCTAGGCGCGCGGCACGCCCCACACACCCGGTGTTCGCCTAACGCTGGCCGGCGCGGGTGGGGTCGACGGCGGCGGCGCTGTGGCGAACGCCCATACGCCGCGAGATTTCGCGCATGACGCGGGCCGCGGTGTCGCTGACGGCGCCCGTCGCGAGGGGCTGGAGCACCCGCTCGCGCAGCGCCCGCACGCGCCCCGCGGCCTCTTCAAGGCGCGCGCGGAAGGCGTCGTTGGCGGTCGCGCGGCGGGCCATGATGCGGGCCGTCTCGAGGGCGATGTGGGGCGAGTGCGCGATGAGCAGCAGGTCGCAGCCCGCCTCCATCGAGCGCACCGCGCCCGCGGAGACGCCCCAGTTGGATCGGATGGCCGACATCTCGAGGTCGTCGGAGACGGCCACGCCGCGGAAGCCCAGGCGCTCGCGCAGGACCCCGTGTGCGACGGCGCGCGAGAGCGTGGCGGGGTAGGCCGCGTCGACGCCCGCATACACAACGTGGGCGAGCATCACCGCGGGCGTGAGGGCCATGACCTCGCGGAAGGGAACGAGCTCGACGGCCTCGAGGCGGGTGATGTCGTGGGCCACGCGGGGGAGGCCCGCATGGCTGTCGAGCGCGGTGTCGCCGTGCCCGGGGAAGTGCTTCACGCAGGTGAGCACGCCCGCCCCGAGGAGGCCGTTGACCATCGGCCGCGCGTGCCGCGCGACGAGCTCGGGCCGCGCCCCGAAGGTGCGCATGTGAACCACCATGTTGCGCGGGTTGGTTCGCACGTCGAGCACCGGCGCGAGGTCGAGGTTGACGCCCGCGCGGCGCAGCTCGGCCCCCATCGCGGCGCCCCAGCGCTCGGTGAGCGCCACGTCGTCGAGGGCGCCGAGCTCGTGAATCGACGGCATGCGCGGGAGCATCGGCGACAGGTGCGACACCGAGCCGCCCTCTTGATCCGCGGCGACGAGGGCGGGCGGAGCGGCGCTGCCCACGCGCGCGCGCACGGCGTCGAGGGTGGCGCGCAGCTCGGTGAGGTTGCGCACGTTCTCGCTGCCCACGATGATGCCCGCGAGGGCGCCGCGGCCGAGCATCGACGCGAGCGTGGGGTGCAGCATGCGCTCGCGCGAGCCGCCGAGG
>CAISKJ010000416.1 GCA_903885885.1 uncultured delta proteobacterium | reverse complement strand
TCGCGGGCGCGCACTCGATCACGAGCGGTGTGTACCGCGCGCTGTCGGCGTAGAGCGTCTCGCGCACGTCGAAGGCCACGCTCCTCCGGTTGGCGCAGCGCGCGACGCGCAGCACGCAGCCCTCCGCAGGGCGCACCAGGAGCCCCGTGAACACGCGCACGACACCCGCCCGCGCGACGCTCACCACGCCGTCGAGCGCCCGGTGCCATGCGCCCCCGCGGGGGAGCCACGCCCGCGAGACCAGCGTGGCGACGACCGCGCGGGCCCGCGCATCGAGCGCACCGTGCGGCGCCTCGACGGGGCCGGGCGCCGTGACACCCCAGCGCTCCACCGTGTCACGCGCGGCGACGGGCTCGACGCGCCACCGACCCAACGAGCGACGCACGCGCCACGCGAGGCGCAGCGACACCTGGAGCCCGTACGTATTTCCCTCGAGCAGCGGCCCGCACCCCTGCGCCACACGCAGCGGAACGCTCCCGTCGAGGGTGGGCGACCGCACGACGAGCTGCGCGAGGCCATCGAGCGCGTCGATGACTTCGAAGTGCGCCGCGCCCTCGACGAACGCGCTCAGCTGCAGCCTCCGCCGCCGCCGCAACCGCCGCCGCCGCCGCAGCCGCCGCCGCCTCCGCAACCGCTGCTCCCGCTGCACGACGACGATCCCGTCGACGACGAGCCCGCGCTGCTCGCCACGCCCACCGCGGGCATGATGGCCATGTACGCCGGCAGCAGCGCGACCGCTGCGGCACCCCCTGCGGTGACGGCGAGGGCCACCTCCCACGGGGTCGTGCGTCGGCCCGCGGTCACGTCGGTGCGCAGCGACGCGGTCGCGTCCTTCAGCCACGTGAGGTACTCGACCTTCCGCGGCGCGTCGACGCGCGCGAAGGTCATCGTCGCGGTGATCATCACCACCGCGACCATCCCGAAGACGAGCACCGCGGGAAACGGCGCGTCGCTGCCGTACACCTCGGAGCGCACCGCGACGCGCACCAGCGCCATCGCGAGGAGCGACCCGCCCGCCGCGAGCGCCACGAGGCGCGCCGCGAAGGTGGCCGCGGTCGAGGCCGTCATGCCCGACGCGGTCGCGAGCGCTTCAAACTCGGCACGGTGTCGCTCGGCCACCGCGAGCGCCTGAGCGCGCACGTCGGCGCACTGCGCGCGACCGTTCGCGAGCCCCTTGCGAATCGCGTGGAGCGTCTCGGCGAGGAGCGCCTCGCCCGGCGCGCCGTCGGGGCGAACGTCACACGAGATGCGCGTCGGGTCGCTCGACGCAACGAGCCACCCCTCAGCCACCAGGGCCGCGAGGATCGCTCGCTGCACCTGCGCGGCGCCGCCCTCGAGCCACGCCACCGCCCACACCTGCGCGCCCGACGGGAGCCACCCCACCGTGAGCGCCTCGGGGCGCGAGGGCGCGTCGGGCGAACGGTACGAGCGCTGGAGCGACGGGGCCGCCGCGCCCGGCGCGCGCGGCGCGGCTTCGAAGAGCCGCGCGAGCATCCCCCGCGCGATGCCCGCCGCGACGAAGACGGCCACCGTCGTGCAGAGGTACACGACGAAAAAGCCCATGCCCGGCGGCAGATTGAAGGGAAAGATGTCGAACCACTGGATCATGTCGCGACTCCCATCGGGCTGCTCACGCGTTGCGGCGGTCGGCCTCTGCGGTGGCCGCCGAGAGGAGCTGGGTGAGCGCCGCGTACGCCGCCTCGGGCGCCACCTGCGCGCGCGAGAGCGCCTCCGGGTCGACGTCCCACGCGGCGCACGCGGCCGCGAGCACGGCGTCGAGCGCAACGCCGGGGTCGCTCCCGCGGAGCTTCAAGAGCGCGCGCAGCGGGCTCCGCACCTGCCGCGCCTTGCGCTCCACCGCGGAGGCGAGGGCGCCCGGCGCGCCGTCGAGGTCGGTCACCATGCGGCGAAGACGGATGCGCGCCTCGCGGAGCTCCTGCTCGATGCGAAGCGCGCGGTGCTTGTCGGAGATGTGCAGCGCCGCGAAGGGGCTCGCGCCGTAGATCGTCACGCCGTCTTCGCGCAGCTCGTCGTACAGCAGCGGAAACACGTCGGCGGCCTGCGCCACCTCGTCGGCCCGCAGCACGATCGCCTCGACGCGCGCCGCGTAGCGCGCCACGAGGAGCGGGTGCCCGATGCGCGCGAGCACCTCGCGGCCGTCGTCGCGCAGCACCACCATCACGTCGACGTCGCTGCGCCCCGGGCGCCACCCGCCGCGCGCCGCGCTGCCGAACACGATCACCGCGGCGAGCGCGTCGCCCGCGGCCTTCACCAGCGCGTCGCGGAGCTCGTCGAGGCGCCGCCGCACGTCGGCCGGGAGCGCGTCGAGCGTCGCGCGGGTTCCTTCGCCTTGCATCTCACGCCTGCCTTTCGATGATCTTCACGGGCGCCCGCGCGCCGAGTCCCTTCACGGCCCACACCCTGCGCCCCGCGCTCGCCGCGGCCG
>CAISKJ010000415.1 GCA_903885885.1 uncultured delta proteobacterium | reverse complement strand
GACTTGGCGAAGCGCCTGAGACGGGCTCGTGGGCTGTCACCCGCCCCGCGTTGGCGCTTCGCCAAATCGCTATCCATTCTGTCCACGCTCGCGGTACGACTCCCCCCTCGCTGTCGTGGCCGACGCACGGCGCCGTGCTCAATGCGTTTGACGGTCCTCGTCGAGGGTTGATACCGAGGGTGCATGAACGGCGACGACTCGGATCTCAGGGCGGGCGGCGAGCGGGCCTGCGACGCGTACGCGAAGGTCATTTCGAACGCGACAGCGGCGCTGCGAAGCGGAGCTCCGAAGTCGAAGTCGCTCTCCGAGCTGCAACGGGTGGCGCGCATCGGCGCTGCGCTCTGCGAAGCGAAGACGAAGGCAACGTCCGTCGAGACGAAGGTCGACGGTCGCGCGCTCACCGTCGGAGAGCCTGGGGATTTCATCGCGGCGATCCACTGGCTCGCGGCGTATGCGGCGGCGCGGGTGACGGGCGACGAGGCGGCGCTCGATGCCATCACGGCGCTCGACCCTCACGCGCGCCTCCCGAACGGTGTGGCCACGGTGGTGCCGTACACGCGCCTCGCGTCGACGCTCGCGGCCTTCGACACCGCGGCGCCGTGGGAGAGCCGCCACGAGTCGGCGATGGCCACCGCCGAGACGCTCCCCAACGGCCGCGAATCGACGGCGTTCCACGTGTGCCGGATGCTCGACGCCTTCGACCTCACGGCCTTTCAAGACAGCGCGAAGCGAGGCTTCTTCGACAAGGTGCTAGGGCGCGAAGCGCCGTGGACGATCCCCGAAGGACCGCACGTCGAGCAGTGGGACAAGGCCACCCCCGCGGCCCTCGCGTCGCTCACCTCGGGCGACGGCGCCACGAACGATCTGAGCCTCTGGAGCGTGCTCGCCGTGTGCGCCGTCGGCGCGTCGTGGGGGCTCCGCGTGCCCGCAAGCGGAGGTCTCGCGCCGTGGCTCTTCGACGGCTCCGCCGTGTCGCCGCCTGCGCGCGCGAACATGCAGCTCCTCGCGCGTCCGACCCCGGCGCTCGTCTTCACCCTGACCTTCTTGCAGGTCGATCGCGGCGACGTCGTGTCTGACCTCTTCATCGTGCGCCCGCACGGGGCCCTCGAGGTGCGACACAAGCGCTTCGACGCCACGCGCACGCCGCGTGAGTCGTGGGTGTACACGGCGCGCACCGCGGCCGATGTCGAGCGGCAGATCCGCGCGCTCATGCTCGCGGCGAACGTGCTCCACGATCAGGACGGCAACGTGATGCCCGGTGACACGGGCGTGGTGATGGTCACCGTGAGCGACAAGACCCGCAGCGTGGGGGCCTCGCTCCAGCGCGCGCGCGCGAAGTCGCCGCCGTGGTCGTCGCTCTTCGAACTCTGCGAGGGGCTCGTCGCGCGCATCACCGGGGGGCGCAAGGTCGACGGCCCCATCGCGGCGCTGCCCCTCGGCGCCGTCACGCGCGTCGCGGGCGCGTAGGGCCCCGAACCCCCCGACGCGATCGTTCCATTCGCGCACGGGACCTTTCACCACGATGGCAAAGGGGGCGTCGTACTGTCGAAGTTGACCAAACTCACCATTACGCGTGGTGATGGCGCAGGGGGGGCTATCGGGCCTTCACGATGGGGCGATTGGAGGCCCTATCCGCTCGAGGTGGAGCGGATGGGCGCAACTGCGCGGCGGGGAGTGAACGCGATCTGGCGCGATGGGCCCCGAGCTACCGCTCCGTCCCCCAGCAAGCCAACCACGACGAACGACATGACTACAATGGAGCCAATGGACTTGATGCTCGGCGCAGGAAGCAGTCGACAGGTTAGAGACCATCGACCCGTGTGCCGTGATGCCAAATTGATGATCGGGGTCGCCTCGAAATGAATTAGTTTCCTGTTCCATGATCCGCGACGCGCTGGAGATGTGGCGCCGCCCGCTTGGGGCGGTGGTGGTGATGTTGGTGGCACTCGCGGGGTGCCTGGGTCGCGCTGTGGTGGTCGGTCCCGACGGAGGCGGCGGCCTTACGGCCGACGGGGGCGCGGGCTGTCCCACGCCCCTGGCGCGCTGTAGCGGCAGGTGCGCCGACGTGTCGCGGGACCGGGCCAACTGTGGGGCCTGCGGCCACGCGTGCGGGGCTACCGAGGGGTGCCAGAACGGCGCGTGCGTGCCCGGATGTACGGCGGGCGAGAGCTTGTGCGGCGCGGCGGGCGCGCTGCGGTGCGCGGTGCTCGATACCGATCCTGCGAACTGCGGGGCCTGTGGGGTGCGGTGCGGGTCCGAGCAGGTGTGCTCGCGGGGCGCGTGCGCGTTCACGTGCAGCGGCGGCACAAGCGAGTGCACGGTAGCGGCGCCCATGGACGGCGGCGTGGCGCGCGCGTGCGCAGACCTCTCCGCGGACCGCCGCAACTGCGGGACCTGTGGCCGCGCCTGCGCCGAGGGCTACGCGTGCGAGGGCGGCGCGTGTCGCGTGTTGTGCCCCGCGGGGCAGGTGGCCTGTGACGGTACGGGCGCGGTGGCCTGCGCCGAACTGGCCTCGGACCCGCGCCATTGCGGCGCCTGCGCGACCTCGTGCGCGGCGGGGCAGGTGTGTACCGCGGGCGCCTGCGCGACGACCTGCGGTGCCGGGACGACGGCCTGCGCGGGCTCCTGCCGAGACCTCTCGAGCGACGCGCGCAACTGCGGGGCGTGCGGGAACGTCTGCGGCTCCGGCGAGGCCTGCGAGGCGGGGGCGTGCGCGCCCTCGTGCGGCCCGGGCCTCGCGGCGTGCGGGGGTGGGTGCCGCGACGTTCGCAACGACGCGGCGAACTGCGGCGCGTGTGGCAACGCCTGCGCGCCCGGGCAGCTCTGCGCGGCGGGGACGTGCCAGGCGACGTGCAGCTCGGGCTTCACGGCCTGCGCGGGCGTGTGCCGCGAGCTCGCCACGGACAACGGGAACTGCGGCGCGTGTGGTAACGCGTGCGCTGCGGGGAGCGTGTGCTCCGGCGGCGCGTGCACGGCCTCGTGCGGCGCGGGGACGGCCTCGTGCGGCGGCGCGTGCCGAGACTTCTCGACGGACAATGCGAACTGTGGGGCGTGCGGCAACGCGTGCGCGGCGGGGACGGTGTGCTCCGCGGGCGCGTGCGCGACGACGTGCGGGCCCGGCCTCTCGGACTGCGGCGGCCGATGCCGCGACCTCGACGCCGACGTGAACCATTGCGGGGCCTGCGGCCGCGCGTGCGCGGCGGGCGAGGTGTGCGCGCGGGGGAGCTGCACCCTCTCCTGCGCGACGGGCACCGTGGCGTGCGGCGGCACCTGTCGCGACCTGGATACCGACCGCGGGAACTGCGGCCGCTGCGGGGCGACGTGCGCGGCGGGCGAGGTGTGCTCTCGCGGGGCGTGCGCTGTGAGCTGCGGGGCGGGCCTGGCGCCTTGCGGCGGCACCTGCCGCGACCTGAACACCGACCTCAACCATTGCGGCGCCTGCGGAGGCGCGTGCGCTGCGGGCCAGGTGTGCTCTGCAGGCCGCTGCGCGACGACCTGCGCCGCGGGGACCGTCGACTGCGGGGGCATCTGCCGCGAACTCGAGACCGACCCTGGCAACTGCGGCGCCTGCGGCAACGCGTGCCCTGCGGGGACGGCGTGCACGCGGGGCACCTGCGCGGCGAGTTGCGCCGCGGGGACGGTTCCCTGTGGTGGGACCTGCCGCGACCTGAACACCGACCTCAACCACTGCGGGGCCTGCGGGCGCGCGTGCGCGGCGGGGCAGGTGTGCTCCGGCGGCGCGTGCACGACCTCCTGCGGCGCAGGCACGACGGACTGCGGCGGCGTCTGTCGCGATGTTGCGACGGACCGCTTGCACTGCGGAACTTGCGGTACGGTGTGCGCGTCGGGAGAGGCGTGCCTGGCGGGGCGCTGCGTCACGTCGTGCCCCGTGGGGCAGTCTGTGTGCGGCGCGAGTTGCCGGGACCTCGACGCGGACCCCGCGAACTGCGGCGCGTGCGGTCTCGCGTGTGCGTCGGGGATGGTGTGCGCCGCGGGGAACTGCGCGCTCACCTGCGTGGCTGGGACCACGAGTTGTGCGGGCGCGTGCCGGGACCTTTCAAACGACCGGACGCACTGCGGGGCGTGCGGCAGCGCGTGTGGGGCGGGCCAGGTGTGCTCCGCGGGGACCTGCACCGTGACCTGCGGCGCGGGGTTGGTGAACTGTGGCGGCGTGTGCCGCGATCTCCAGAGCGACGCAAACCACTGCGGCGCGTGCGGTGCCGGGTGCTCTTCGGGGCAGCTGTGCGCGAGCGGAACCTGCGCGGTGACCTGCGGTGCCGGCACGACGAACTGTTCGGGCACCTGTCGCGACCTCGACACCGACAATGGCAACTGCGGGGTCTGCGGGACGCGCTGCGCGCCCGGGACCGTGTGCTCTAGCGGCGTCTGCGCGGCGAGCTGCGGTGCCGGCACGACGAACTGCTCGGGCTCGTGCAGGGACCTCGCGACGGACAACGACCACTGCGGCGCCTGCGGCAACGCGTGCCCGGCAGGGACGGCGTGCTCTCGGGGCACCTGCGGCGTCACCTGCGCGACGGGCACAACCGCGTGCCGCGGGGCGTGCCGCGACCTCGCGACGGACGGCGCCAACTGCGGTGCGTGCGGGACCGCATGCGCGGCGGGCCAGGTATGCTCCGGCGGTGCGTGCACGACCACGTGCGGGGCGGGCACGAACAACTGCGGTGGGGCGTGCCGCGACCTCGCGACGGACCGCTTGAACTGTGGGGCGTGCGGGGCGGCCTGCGCGTCGGGCGAGGCCTGCGTCGCGGGCCGCTGCGCGACCTCGTGCCCCGCGGGGCAGAGCGTGTGCGGCACCAGCTGCCGTGACCTGGACACGGACCGCGCGAACTGCGGCGCGTGCGGCGTCACGTGTGCTGCGGGGCAGGTGTGCTCCGCGGGAGCGTGTGCTGTGAGCTGCGGCTCTGGGACCACGAACTGCTCCGGGACCTGTCGCGACCTCGCGAGCGACCTCGGGCATTGCGGTGCCTGCGGGCGCGCGTGCTCGGCAGGGCAGGTGTGCTCCGCGGGCGTTTGCACGGTGAGCTGCGGCGCAGGCACGACGAACTGCGGCGGCGTGTGCCGCGATCTCCAGAGCGACGCGAACCACTGTGGCGCGTGCGGCGCCGGGTGTGCCTCGGGGCAACTGTGCGCGAGCGGCACCTGCGCGACCACCTGCGGCGCGGGCACGACGAACTGCGCGGGCACCTGTCGCGACCTGACGATGGACAACGGCAACTGCGGCGCGTGCGGCCGTGCCTGCGCCGCGGGCACCGTGTGCTCGGGCGGCGTCTGCGCGGTGACCTGCGGATCGGGTACGTCGAACTGTGCAGGGACGTGCCGCGACCTCGCGGTGGACAACGGCAACTGCGGCGCCTGCGGCAATGCGTGCCCTGCAGGGACGGCGTGCTCTCGAGGCACCTGCGGCGTCACCTGCGCGACAGGCACAACCGCGTGCAGCGGAACGTGCCGCGACCTCGCGACGGACCGCGCCAACTGCGGTGCGTGCGGGACCGCATGTGCGGCGGGCCAGGTGTGCTCCGGCGGTGCGTGCACGACCACGTGCGGGGCGGGCACGAACAACTGCAGTGGTGCGTGCCGCGACCTCGCGACGGACCGCTTGAACTGCGGCGCGTGCGGGGCGGCCTGCGCGTCGGGCGAGGCCTGCGTCGCGGGCCGCTGCGCGACCTCGTGCCCCGCGGGGCAGAG
>CAISKJ010000414.1 GCA_903885885.1 uncultured delta proteobacterium | reverse complement strand
GGTGCTCGGCGCGACGGGCGTCCCATCGTCGCGCTGCGCCGCGAGGCTGAGGCCCGCGATCGCGACGAGCATCGTGGCGCCCAGCGCCACCATGCCCACGCCCACGTTCCACCACGGCTGCGAGCCCGCGCGCAGGCGCACGCGCGCATCGGCGTCGGGCACCGTGAGGCGCGCGTCGGTGCCCCGCAGGCCCGCCCCCTCCGCGCGGAGCATCAGCACCCCGGGCGGAACGTGCAGCGCGCACGGCGTCGTGCAGGTGCCCGCGCCCAGCAGGTTGGGGGGCGCGCGCGGCGTCCACGTCGACGCATCGGTGCGACGCAGCTCGAGCACCACCCGCTGCGGCACGCCCGCCGACTCGAGAAACACCGTGACGCGCCCCGCTCCGTCGGCGTTGAAGTCGGCCACGCCCTCGTCGACGGGCGCCGCGGCGGCTGCGCGCGGCGGTCGCCTCCACGGCGGCGGGGCGGCCTCCTGCGCGTGCACCGCGACGCTCGCGCCCATCGTCGCGCAGAGCGCGAGCAGCGACAGCGCGCGGGCGCTCATTGGCTGGCGCGCGCGCGGTCGACGGCGCGCCACAGGTACCAGCTCGCCACGCTGCGATAGGGCGCCCACCTCGCGCCCTGGCGGGCGAGGCGCGCGGCGTCGGGCATCGCCGAGAGGCCATACGCGATGCGAAACCCGTTGCGCACGCCGAAGTCGCCCACGGGCAGCACGTCGGCGCGCCCGAGGCGAAACATCAGAAGCATCTCGACGGTCCACCGACCGACGCCGCGCACGCGCGTGAGGCGCGCGACGAGGGCCTCGTCGTCGAGGGCCTCGGCCTCGGCGAGGGTGGGCACCGCGCCGTCGCGCGTCTTCTCCGCGAGGTCGCGCAGGGCGAGCATCTTCGCGTTCGACAGGCCCGCCCCGCGGAGGCGCGCGGGCTCGATCGCGAGCAGCGCCTCGGGCGAGGGGAGCGCGTCGCCCCCGGAGAGCGCCACCACGCGCTTGTAGATCGTCTCGGCGGCCTTGCCCGTGAGCTGCTGGTACACGATCGCGCGCGCCACGGCCTCGTACACGCTCGTCGTCTGCTCGACGCGCAAGGCGAAGGGCCCCACGCGCGCGATGAGGGCGCCGAGCTTCGCGTCGGCCTGCGTGAGCGCCTTCACGGCCGCGTCGGCGTCGAAGCCCGCGGCCCCCATGCGTGCGGTGAGCGACGGCTGAAACGACCCCGCGAGGCGCACCTTCTCCACCTCGAGGAGCCGCGCCTTGGTCACCACGCCGCCGTAGGCCGAGAAGCCGTCCGCGCGCCCGCTGCTCGCGAGCACCCTGTGACAGGGTACGACCACCGGCCAGGGGTTGCGCGCCATCGCCTGGCCCACCGCGCGCGCGCCGCCGGGTTTGCCCACGCGCGCCGCGAGCTCGCCGTAGGTGACGGTCTCGCCCGGGGCCACGGTGCGCGCGGCCTCGTACACGGCGCGGTGAAACGGCGGCACGCGCGACGCGTCGAGGGCGACGGCGGCGTACGTGACGGGCTCGCCCGCGAGGTGTCGGCGCACGGCGTCGGCGAG
>CAISKJ010000413.1 GCA_903885885.1 uncultured delta proteobacterium | reverse complement strand
GGCGCCGAGCTCGCGCGCCGAAGGGAAGCGCGCCGCGGGGGAGCGCGCGACGCACTGCGCGAACCAGGCGTCGAAGCCGTTGGGGAGGCGCGCCGCGCAGCCGAGGGCCGCCGCGCGCGTCGAGGCGGCGACCACGCGGCGGTCGAGCGGCGCGGCGGGGTCGGTGCCCTCCCAGTAGCAGCGTCCCGTGAAGAGCAGAAACGCGAGGAGGCCCAGCGACCACACGTCGGCCGCGGGCGTGACGTCGCGCGACGGGAGCTCCGGCGCGCGCCACGCGGCCGCGTCGGGGCCGCCGTCGTCGCCACACGCTTCGAAGAGCTGCGCCACGCCGAAGTCGACGAGCTTCACCGCGGCGGGCCCGTCGGCCGACTTCGCGAGAAACACGTTCGAGGGCCGCAAATCGCCGTGCGCCACGCCCTGGTGGTGCGCCTTCGAGAGGCCGCGGCACACGCCGGCGATCACCCGCCACGCCTCGTCTGCGGGGGGCGCGGCGCCCGCTTCGAGGTGCGCGAGGCGCGCTGCGAGCGTCTCGCCCTCGAGAAACTCCATCGCGACCCAGGGGCACTCGCTCGCGCTGTCGTAGCCCGCGCGCGTCACCTCGACGAGGTGCGCGCTCTCGACCCGCGAGGCCACCCGCGCGTCGTGCACGAAGCGCTGCAGCGCCTGCTCGTCGGCGCCTGGCGCGCGGCGCAGCACCTTGAGCGCGTAGCGCCTGCCCACGCCCTGCAGCGCGGCCTCGTAGACCGTGCTCGTGCGGCCGCGCGCCACCGTGCGAACGACCTTGAACGCGTTGGCGAACACCGCCTCGACAGGGAGCTCCGCCGGGGCGAAGAGCGCGGCGGAGGCGATCGACGGCGGCGGCGTCGCGGGGCCCAGGAGCGTCGACTTGATCGACGGAGACGCCTTGAGATCGGCCGCAATGGGCGTCGGGCCGACGAGCGTCGACTTGAGCGAAGGCGCCGAGAACAGCCCCTCGCCGGCCGCCGGGGCCGTGCCGATGAAGGTCGCCTTGCCGGGGCTCGGCTGCGCGCGCGGGCGCTCGCTCGGCGCGAACGATGGGCCCACGCCGAAGAGCGTCGGTTTGAGCGCCGGCTCCCCCGGGGCGTCGGGGGCAACGCTGCCGCGCATCCCCGAATCGCGCGCGGCACCCTCTGCGGGCGTAGGCTCGGTCGGGTTCGCGTCGGGTCGCACTGCGGCGATACAATCTATTGGTTTTTCCAATCCTACAAGGGCCTTGCAAACGCGCCGACAACGCGCTTGCGCGGGGCCTCGGGCGGGGGCCATATCGACGCGCGATGAAACCTCGCCGCGCGCGCAGCGCCCCCCTCACGATCGGTCTCGCCGCGCTAGTCGCGGCCGGAGGGGCGCTCGGGCAGACCGTGATTCCCGGGGCTCCGCGCGAGCCGCGGGCGCCCGAGGCGCTCGGCG
Source organism: uncultured delta proteobacterium (assembly GCA_903885885.1). Lineage (GTDB taxonomy): Bacteria > Myxococcota_A > Polyangia > Polyangiales > CAISKJ01. The sequence continues at coordinate 230 of CAISKJ010000413.1, read as the reverse complement.
TCGAGGCCGCGCGGGCGGCGCCCGACTCGCCGCGGGCGTGCGTGCTTCGCTTTCACGACCTCGCGCTCCGAGGGCGCTGGGGCGAGGCCGCGCGCTACCTCGACGTGCCCGCGACCAGCGCCGCCGAAGGGCCGCGCCTCGCGCGCGCGCTCTCCGACGTGATCGACGCGCACATCGGGTGGGATCTTGACGAGCTCTCGGGCGACGCCCTCGGCGACGTCGACGACGGC
>CAISKJ010000412.1 GCA_903885885.1 uncultured delta proteobacterium | reverse complement strand
GGCGGCGGGCGACCGCCCACGCCTGGCGTCGTGGCCGTGGCCGACGCGACGGGCGGCGGCGGGGCGAGCGTGGCCGTGGTGGGCGGCGGCGCCACCTCGACCTGCTTGGTGAGCGCGAGCAGGTAGATCATGCGTCGCACGAGGGCCCCGTCGGGCGCGAGGCCCATGAGCTGATCGAGCGACGAGGGCGAGGTGCGCAGCTGCGTGGGCGCGAGGCCGAGCTCCTCGCCGAACTCGAAGCGGTCGAACTCGTGGCCCTCGCGCAGGCGCAGGGCGCGGGTGCCGAGCTTCTCGACGATGGCCCCCACGGCGGCCTCGTCGGGGGCCACGGTGACGAAGCCGCGCCACACGATGGCCAGCACGTCTTCGGCGGCGCGCAGGCGGTCGGAGCCGCCCAGGAGGTCGACGCCCGCGTAGTAGGCATAACCGCCGCGGGGGTAGCCGAAGAGGTCCAGCACCCGACGCCGCGCGAGCTCGCGCAGGGCGCGGTCGATGGTGCTGGGGTCGCTCGCGCGCAGTCGCAGGAGCGTCGAGACCTCGTCGGTGCCGCCGGGCTTCACCAGGGCCTCGCGCACCTTCGCGAACGCGTCGTCGCTGAGGAGCCCGAGGTCGTGGAGCACGCCCGACAGCGTCTGCGTGTGCGACGGGGTTTGCAGCGCGACCACGGCGCCGTTCTCGAGCACCAGGGTCGAGAGGCCGGCCACCTCGGTGCTGGCCACGGCGTCGCTCTCGGGCTGAATGGTGATCGCGAGCGAGCCCGTCATCTTTCGCTCGCGCGAGTACAGGAGCACGTTGGCAAGCGGGGTCTTCTGGAAAATCCCTTCGGCAGTGGGCTTCATCGCAGTGGACATCGTGTGCAGCGCTCCCGGTGCGGCGGTCGATACAATGCAGGGTCGGGGACTATACCGCGCGCCACGTCGTGGCCGAAGCGCCGTCTCGCAGTTCGATACCGCGCGCGGTGAGGTCGGCGCGAATCTGGTCGGCGCGCGCGAAATCCCGGTTATTGCGGGCGTCGGTGCGGGCCACCACGAGGGCGTCGATGTCTCTCGGGTCGATGCCCCGGACCTTGATGCGGCGCCCCGTGACGCGCGCGAAGAACGCGTCGGGGTCGCCCTCGGCGACGCCCAGCGAGCGGGTGACGTAGGCGACCGCCTCGAGGGCGAGCTCGAGCTCCTCGCGCGAGGTCTTCTTGGCGTCGCAGAGCTCGTTCACGCGGGCGAAGATCTTGTTGAAGGGGTCGAGCGCGCCGGCGGTGTTGAGGTCGTCGTCGAGGGCGGCGTCGAAGGCCTTGCGCGCCTCGTCGAAGAACTGCGACGTCTTGAGCGTGGTGTTCTTCGCCGTGGCGAGCTTCGCGGTGAGCTTCTGGCGCGTGTCGTAGAAGTACTCCACCCGCTTCTCGGCCTGCTCGATGGAGGGGAAGCGCACGGCCCCGTCGGGATCATCGCCGAGGTCGAACGCGAGGGGCGAGCGGTAGTGCGTGCCGAGGATCCAGTAGCGCACGGCCTCGCCGTCGACGGCCTCGCGCAGCTTGCGGAGCTGAAACCAGTCGGCGAAGCGCACCTTGCGCTCGTAGATGAGCACGAGCGCGCGCTCCTCGTCGCTGAGCGCGGCCTCGCGGGCCTTGAGGCTCTCGAGCCGCGACCGGTCGCTCTTGGAGATCTTGCGCAGCTCGGGGTCGGCGCGCAGCACCGCGAGCACCTCGGGGGCGAAGCTCGCGTTGCGCTCGATGTCCATCTCGATAAACCCGTGGTGCATCCACGCGCGCGCCATGGGCGCCCCGTACACGGGCTCGCTCTGCGCGATCTCGTTCTCGTGATGGGGAAACTTCAGGTCGGGCCCGCCGCCGTGAATGTCGAAGCCGTCGCCGAGGTGCTCGTGCGTCATGGCCGAGCACTCGATGTGCCACCCGGGCCGCCCTTCGCCCCACGGCGAGGGCCAGCGGGCCCCCTCGGGCTCGTGGGGCTTGGCCGACTTCCACAGGGCGAAATCGTGCTCGGCGCGCTTGCCCTCGCCGCTCTTGCCGCGGCCGTACTCCGACCGCTGCACGTCGAACTTGCGCTTCGAGAGCTTGCCGTAGTCGGCGAAGCTGGCCACGTCGTAGTACACGTCGCCTTCGGCCGTGGCGTACGCGCTGCCCTTCGCGATGAGGGCCACGATGAGGGCCACGATGGCGGGCATGGTCTCCGACACGCGGGGCTCGAGCGTGGGCTGGCGGCACCCGAGGGCGGCCATCTCTTCGCGGTAGGCGGCGATGAAGCGCTCGGCCACGGCGCGCGGCGACTCGTTGTTGGCGAGGGCCACGGCGATGATCTTGTCGTCGACGTCGGTGTAGTTGCGCGCGTACTTCACCTTGCGCTTCTGCGCCGTGAGGTGCCGCGCCAGCACGTCGAACACCACGGGCCCGCGCGCGTTGCCTACGTGAATGTACCCGTACACGGTGGGGCCGCACACGTAGACCGTCGTCTCGCCGGGCGTGCGCTCGGGCAGGGGGACGATCGCGTCGGACAGGCTGTCATGAAGTCGAAATGCCATGGTGAGACCGTTGAGGTACCGCGCGGCGGCCCCGGGATCAACAGCCTCTGTCGTTCACCTCGCGCGCGAGTTGCGCTAGAGACAGTGCCCCCCATGCGCATCGTTGAACGCAACAGCCCCGAGTACGAGCCCACGCTGCGACGCCTCGAGAACCGCGGCGACGAAGACCTCGCGCGCGTCGAGGCCCCCGTGCGAGACATCCTCGCGGCGGTGGCGGCGCGCGGCGACGCGGCCCTCGCCGAGTACGCCCGGCGCTTCGACGGGGCTGTTCCTGCGCGCTTCGCGTACACCCGCGACGACTGCGACGCGGCCCTCGCGCGCCTCGACGCGGGCCTCGCGGCGGTGCTCCGCGCCTCGGCCGAGCGCGTGCGCGCGTTTCACGAGAAGCAGCGCGAAGAGGGCCTGCGCTACACCGACGCCGACGGCGTGAGCCTCGGATGGCGCGTGCGCCCGATGGCCCGCGTGGGCGTGTACGCGCCCGGCGGCAAGGCGCGCTACCCGTCGAGCGTGCTCATGGCGGCGGTGCCCGCGCAGGTGGCGGGCGTCGGCGAGGTCGTGCTGGCCACGCCGCGGCCCACCGACGAGATCCTCGCGGCGGCGGCGCTCTCGGGCGTGAGCCGCGTGTTCGACATGGGCGGCGCGCAGGCCGTCGCGGCCCTCGCGTACGGCACCGAGACGGTGCCCCGCGTCGACAAGATCGTGGGCCCCGGCAACATCTACGTGGCGTGCGCCAAGAAGCTGGTCTTCGGCCGCGTGGCCATCGACGGCATCGCGGGCCCGTCGGAGATCCTCGTGGTGGCCGACGACGGCGCCGACCCCCGCGTGGTGGCGGCCGACCTGCTCTCGCAGGCCGAGCACCACGAGCTCGCGTACCCGCTGCTCGTCACGCTCTCGCGCGCGCACGCCGAGGCCCTCGCGCGAGAGGACGAGGCGCAGCGCGCGACGCTCCCGCGCAGCGACATCGCGGGGGCCTCGGTGCGCGACCACGGCTACGCCTTCGTGGCGGGCGACCTCGACGAGGCCGCGCGCGTGGCCACCGTGCTCGCGGCCGAGCACCTGTCGCTGCAGGTGCGCGACGCCGAGGCCCTGGTGCACCGGGTCGGCGCGGCGGGCGCCATCTTCGTGGGCGACCACACGCCCGAGGCCGCGGGCGACTACCTCGCGGGCCCGTCGCACGTGCTCCCGACGGGGGGCGCGGTGCGCTTCAGCTCGCCGCTCGGCGTGTACGACTTCACGGTGCGCAGCTCGATCATTCGCTACGACCGCGCGTCGCTGGCGAAGCACGCGGCGCACATCACGGCCTTCGCGCGCGCCGTGGGGCTCGAGGCCCACGCGCGCGCCGTCGAGGCGCGTCGCTAGCGTCGCGACCTCAGCGCGTGCGGAGCCTTCCCTCGCGCGCCATCTCGTCGATGAGCGCGTCGGAGACGCCGAGCTTGCGCAGCATCGCGCGCGTCTCGGGGGGCACCGCGACGGGCGCTGCCTTCGCCGCTGCGACGGGGGCCGTCTTCTTCGCGGCCGCCATCTTCGGAGCCTGTGCGGCGGTCTTCTTCGCTGCGGCCTTCTTCGTCGGTGCGGGAGCGGGCGCCGTCTTCACGGCGGGCCTCTTCTTTGTGACGACGGTCTTCTTCGCCTGCTCCACGGTGACCACGGGCACCCCCGGCGGTCGCACGAGCACGACCTCACGCGCCGCCGCCTTCTGCGCGAACGGTGGCAGCACGCGCGACACCTCGTAGGGCCCCTCGTCGCCCCCTTCGCGGATCGACGGAGGCGCCCCGCTGTCGGTCGCGGAGGGCGTCCACCCGAGCGTGGCGACGGGCGCCTCGTACGACCACGCCGTCGCCGCGTAGCTCACGCCCGCGCGCTGTTCTGCGGGGAGCCCCTGCGTCGCCAGCGCCCGCTCGCGCGCGCTCACGACGCGGCGGCCCCGGGCGGCGCTCGTGCTCCGCTGCTGGCTCCAGTGCACGTAGCGGGGGCGCACGCGGCCCGTGATCCAGTGCGACACCGCGGCGCGCGCGACGTCTTCGCGCAGCACGAAGCGCATCGCCCCGCGCCCCGCGGGCTCGATGAGCCCGACGAGTTCGAACATCACCTCGGCGTGTCGCGCGCAGAGCGCCTCGAGCGCCTCGCGCGCGAGCGCCACGTGGGGGCAGTCGGCCTCGCGGCGCTGTGTCTGGTACATCGAGCTCATGTACCGGCGCGTGTGATACTCCTGCTGGAGGAGCGCGGCGTCGCGGGGCGTCTTGGCCGCCTTGATGCGCGCCGTGAGGTCGGCGAGGTCGAGCGTCGCCTGCGCGTTGTACGCCTTGCGGCGCTCGATGACGCAGTCGCGGCACTCCTTCGCGGCGCGGCCTCGCCCGCCGCCCACGATCTGCTCGTACGTCGCGCGGAGCTGCGCGAGGAGCTGCCCCTCCGTCGAGGTCCGGTCGATGCGATCGTTCGCCGCGACGAGGAGCGCGGGCTGCGCGAGCAGCGCGTGCTCGACGAGGAGGGTGCGCACGCCGGCGAGGCGCGCGTCGTCTTCGCCGAGGCCCGCGGTGTGCGCGGGCGCCAGTTCGTGGAGGGCGAAGCTCACACGGAGCGCGGCGGCGCCCTTCTGCGCGGCGCACCGCGCGGCGGCGTCGGGCGTGAGCGCGAGGTCGAGGTCGTTGAAGCGCGACGCGGGGCCGTTCGCGCGCGTGAGCGCAGCGTCGCCGAAGGAGAGGCCCTCGACGGCGTAGCGCTCCTGCGGGGCGCGCAGCGAGACGCCGGCGACGGCGGCGAGGTCGGGGACATCAGCGGGCATCGTCGGTTACCTCCGCGCCGCGGTCGAGCGCCAGGAAGGCAGCAAGGTCGTTGTTGTTCATCTCGGTGATCCACGACTCGTCGCTGGAGGCGAGCACGCGCTCGGCGAGGTCGCGCTTCGACTCGAGCATGGCCACGATGCGCTCCTCGAGCGTGGCGCGCGTGACGAACTTGTACACGTTGACGCTGCGCGTCTGCCCGATGCGATGGGCGCGCGCGGTGGCCTGCTCCTCGACGGCGGGGTTCCACCAGCGGTCGTAGTGGATCACCGCCGAGGCGGCCTGGAGGTTGAGCCCCGTGCCACCCGCCTTGAGCGACAGCACGAGCACCGGGGCCCCGTCGGCGCTGTTGAAATCGTCGACGAGGGCCTCGCGCTCCTTGGGGTTGAGCCCGCCGTGATAGAAGCCCGCGTCGAGTTCGAAGCGCTCGGCGAGCGCGCGCGTCAGGATCGACCCCATCTCCACGAACTGGGTGAAGATCACCACCTTCTGGCCCCCCTCGAGGAGCTCGTCGACGATCTCCATCGCGCGATCGAGCTTGCCCGAGCGGCCGAAGAGCTTCGCGGGCTTCTCGATGTGAAAGTTCTCGGGGTGGTTGCAGATCTGCTTGAAGCGCATAAGCGCGGTGAGAATGTTGGCCCTGCGCTGCATGCCCTTCGCGTCGGTGAGGCCCTCGAGGGTGGCCTCGGTCATGGCCTGGTAGAGCGTCACCTGCTCGCGCGAGAGGTCGCACCACACGTCTTGCTCTTGCCGCGGCGGGAGGTCGACGGCCACGCCCGGGTCCGCTTTTGTGCGGCGCAACAAGAAGGGCGCCACGCGGCGCGTGAGGCGATCCATCGCGCGCGGGTCGCCGTGCTTGATGGGCGCCATGAAGGTTCGCGCGAAGCGCGTGGGGCCGCCCAGGAGACCCGGCAGCACCACGTGGTAGATCGACCAGAGGTCGCGCAGGTGGTTCTCCACGGGCGTGCCCGAGAGCGCGAGGCGCGCCTCCGACGGGAGCGCCGCGACCGCGCGCGTCTGGAGGGCGTCGGGGTTCTTGAGGTTCTGCGCCTCGTCGATCACCACGAGGCCCCACGGTGCGCCTTCGAGCAGCTCGCGGTCGATGCGCGCGATCGAGAAGCTGGTGACCACCAGGTCGCTCTCGTTGCGCTTGTTTTCAAGGGCTTCGGGCGTGAGCGCGCGGCCCGCTCCCTGGTGCACGTACACCTTCAGCGACGGGGTGAACTTCTTCGCCTCGCGCTGCCAGTTGAGCACCACCGCGGTGGGGCACACCACGAGGTCGGGCGCCGCGCGCTTCTTCTTGTCGGCGCGGCGCGTGGCCAGCAGAGAGAGCACCTGCACCGTCTTGCCGAGGCCCATGTCGTCGGCGAGGCAGCCCCCGAAGCCGTTCTCGACGAGGAAGGCCATCCACGCGAGGCCCCGCTCTTGATAGGGCCGCAGCGACCCCTTGAAGCCCGCGGGGGCCTTCACGAGGGGCACGCCGGAGCCGTCGCGGAGGCGCGCGAGAAACTCCTCCCACCGCGATGCGAAGCGCGTCTCGGTGGCGATGGCGTTGCGCTCCGAGGCCCACTCGTCGTCGAGCTCGACGGTCTTGGCCCACGACATCCCCTTCGCGGCGCCGAGGCGCTCGAGCACGCGCTCGCGGGCGCGCAGGAGCTCGATGGCGAGGGCGAGGTCGTCGCGCCCCACGACGCGCTCGTCGACGCGCAGGTACGCCGCCGACGACTCGCGCAGCAGTCTCTCGGCGTCGGCGAGGAGGAGCTCGGCGTCGCCCACGGCCACGCGCAGCACGGGTTCGAAGCGCGCCCCGTGCAGCGAGGGAACATCACCGACGGCGCCCGCCAGCTCCCACCGCACGCGCACGTGGGCGGCGCCCTGCGCGCGCGGCCCGAAGGTGCCCGCGGTGCGATAGTTGGCGTAGCGCTCGTGGTCGAGGCCCACGTGGCCCATCTCGGTCTTGTGCTCGAGGAGCGCCATCGCGTCGGGCTCGGTGAGGTGACACCGCCCGTCGACGAGGAGCTCGGGCCGTCGAAACAGCGAGCCCATCGAGGCGCGCAGCGACGTCCAGCAGCGCTCGAGGGTGTCGCCGGGGTGAAACCACGCGAAGGTCTCCTGCTCGACGGCGGCGTCGGCGAGGGTGCCCGCGTCGAGCATCGCGCGCATGGAGAGGTACGGCGCGTTCTTGGCCGTCACGCCCACCTCCATCGCCCACGCGTTGCCCGCTGCGTCGGGCGCGTCGAGCGGGTACACCGCGGCGTGCAGGTTGTCTCGCGGCGCCGCGGGGGGAGAGAACACCGGGTGGTCGGGGAAGAGGCAGCTCCCGTGGTCGCGGTGCAGCGCGGCGATCTCGGCGCGCGGGCCCTTCTCGCGAAAATGATCGGGAGCAATGTGCTTCGGCGGCGCGCCGGCGCGGGCGGCCTCGGCGTCGAGGAGCTCGAGGAGAAACACCGCGAGGCGCGCGGGCGAGGTCTCGCTCTTCCAGGTGTTGAGCCCCTCGCGCTCGCTGTAGCGCAGCAGGTACGCGGGCGTCTGCGCGGCGGCCACGAAGGGCAGCGCGGTGAGCCGCCTCCATAGCGCGCAGAGCTCGCTGAGGGCGAAGGGGGGCACCCACACGACGCGCGCGCTGGCGTCGCGCACGAGGCTGGTGGGCGCGATGCGCTCGGCGGTGTGCACCGACGCGGGGGGCGCGAGCGAGGGCAGCAGCGGCCCCTCGGCCACGAGCGGGCGCAGCGCGTCGAGCGCGTCGGCGAGGCCCCGCGCGGCGGGCGACACGAAGCCCGCGCCGTAGCGCTCGGCGTGATCGTGCACGAGGCGACGGAGCGCGTGCATCGAGGCGCCGAGCGGGAGCAGCGCGGCGTCGACGAGGTAGGCCGCGGCGCCGGTGGTACGGTTGCCCTTGAAGTCCGCAAGATCCCAGGCGGCGATGAGCCCTGGGAGGGGCACCGGGAGGTAGCTCCCGAGGCGCGGGAGCGTGACAACGACGGGGGTGGCGCGCGCGACGCCGAGGCGCTTGTGGAGGTGCGACGCCGAGGCGCAGGCCGGGTGCGCGAAGGGCGCCTCGCTCGCCGAGCGCTTGAAGGTCTTGAAGCGGTCGGGCGCCAGGGCCTCTTCGAACCAGACCGCCACGCGGAGCGTGGGCCCCACCGCGACGAGGTGCGCGTGCAATCCGAGCGGGTGCAGCATGGCGGCGCGGAAGGTAACGGACGATGGGGGCTCTGCGAAGCGCGAAGGCACCGCGACGGCGGGTGAGTGCGATAAAGTGGCCCGGTGAGCACACTCCTGGGCGCGACGGTAAAACTCAAAGACGCGCACTACACCCTCGAGAGCTTTCGCATCGAGGTGGTGAGCGGACCCAACGCGGGCGCGTGGGCCGTCGCGGTCGAGGGGCGCGCGACGGTGGGCACCGCCGACGACGTAACCCTGCGCCTCACCGACCCCACGGTGAGCCGCTACCACGCGGAGTTCGAGGCCTCCGCGGGGGGCGTGGCGGTGCGCGACCTCGAGAGCACCAACGGGGTGTTTCTCGGCGCCGTGGCGCTGCGCGAGGCGCGGATGAGTGCGACGGTAGAACTTCGCATAGGTAATTCGATCGTACGGGTTGTCATCGACGGGAGCCGCGCCCCGGTGGCCATCTCGGCGATGTCGCAGTTCGGCGCGCTGCTGGGCGCCTCAGCCCCGATGCGGCGGGTCTACGCGACGCTCGAGCGCGCGGCGCCCACCACGGTGCCGGTGCTCGTGCTCGGCGAGAGCGGCACGGGCAAGGAGCTCGCGGCGCGCGCGGTCCACGGCGCCTCGTCGCGGGCGCAGCGGCCGTTGGAGGTGGTCGACTGCGGCGGCCTCACGCCGACGCTCATCGAAGCGGAGCTCTTCGGCCACGAGCGCGGGGCCTTTACGGGCGCGGTGGGCGAGAAGGAGGGGGCCTTCGAACGGGCCGACGGCGGCACGCTCTTTCTCGACGAGCTGGGCGAGCTGCCCCTCGAGGTGCAGCCCAAGTTGTTGCGCGCGCTGGGCGAGGGCGAGGTGCGGCGCGTGGGCGCGAAGCGGTCGCGCAAGGTCGACGTGCGCGTGATCGCGGCCACCAACCGCGACCTCCGCAAGGAGGTCAACGCGGGGCGTTTTCGCGCCGACCTCTTCTATCGCCTCGCGGTCATCCAGGTGCGCATGCCGCCGCTGCGCGAGCGGTTGGAAGACCTCCCGCTCATCGTGCCCGCGATGATCGAGCGCATCCGCCGCGAGCGTCGGGTGCCCGGCGCGCCGCACGCCGACGCCGAGCTCATGGGACTGCTCGCGCGCCACACGTGGCCCGGCAACGTGCGCGAGCTGCGCAACTTTCTCGAGCAGTACGTGGTGCTGCAAGAG
>CAISKJ010000411.1 GCA_903885885.1 uncultured delta proteobacterium | reverse complement strand
GGGGTGGAACGACAGCACCGACGGTGCTCCGCCGCCGCGGGCGAAGAGCTCGATGATTTCGTCGTAGCTACGCTGCGCGGCGCTCATACCCCGTAGCTTACCACCGCCTATCACGGAGACGAAGCGCGTGACGTTTCAGGGCCGTCGGAGGAGCCACGCGACACGGCCTTCTCGTGCAGCTCGATCGTGGCACCGATGGATGAGCGCGCTGCGTTCACGCGTTCGCAGGGACACCCACGATGACCTCGACCTGCCTCGGCCGCACACGCTTCGACGCCGCGTCGCTCATGCGCGAGCACCCGCCTCGCTTCAAGTTCGCCCACAAACGCCTCGTGTACGAGCGGGCGATGGCGACGGGCGAGCCCCGCGGCTCGATCGCGTACTCGCGCTGGGACGAGCCTCCGCTGCCCACGTTGCTCTCCGACGTCGCGCCACGCGTCGACCTTCGCGATGACGTGTTCGCCTACGAGCCCGAGGCCGATGGGGTAGTGCCCTGGTACCTCAACTTCGCGCACACGATCCTGTTCGTGGCCTACGGCGGTCCGCTGCTCGCGCAAGACGAGCTCCAGGTGCTCGAGCATCCTGCGCTGGGGTCGGTGCGCGAGGCGCTCGTGCTCAACACCGACGCGGGGCTGCGGCCGGTCACGCGCGAAGACGGGCACGCGACACCTGTGCTCATCACCGGGGTCGAGCGCCGCTGCGCCCTGGCGACCGACGTCGACCTGGCGGCAGGGCGTCCGCTCGGGCTTTATGGCAATCGCTTCGCGAGGGCGAGCGCCGACACCGTGCTGCGGTCGCTGCGCGTGCTCGACCCTCCGACGCGGAGCAACCTCGTCGCGCTCGAGGCGCCTCCGGGCGGAGCGGGGCGGTACACGCGCGACGACATCGCTCGCGCGCTGCTCACTGCGCACGCGGGCTTCGCGGCGGTGCGCGAGGAGTCGCGGACAATGGCGCCCGACGCGGCCGTGGTGCTCCACACCGGCCACTGGGGCACGGGCGCGTACGGTGGCGACCGCGTGCTCATGGCCATGGTGCAACTGCTCGCGGCCCGCATGGCGGGCATCGAGCGCGTGGTGTTTCACACGGTATCGGCCGAGGGCGTAGCCCCGGCGCGCGAGGCCATCGAGCGCGTCGACGACCTCACCTCTCGCACACGCGATGTGCCCAGGATCGTCGACGCCCTCGACGCGATGGGCTTCGTCTGGGGCAGCAGCGACGGGAATTGATGCCCGTTACCGCGGCTGCACGTCGAGCTGCACCAGCAGCGCACGCAGCACCTCGAACGCGATGTCGAGCCGCCCCACACCGAACGCACGCAGCGCCTGCTCGACCGCGTCGACCACCTCGGCCTTCGGGATCATCGTAGGCGCGACCACGAGGGCCACCTCCGGGGCTGCAGGGGCTGCGTTCGGCTCGCTCCCCGGGGTGAGGAAACTCCCCCGTTGGGGCTCTACTACGGCACTACGCGCTCCCTGCGCCTCGACGTGCGACGACGCGCCGACCTCGATCGATTCGTCAGTAATCTCTGACGAAACCGTGCCTCCCTGTGCGAGGCTTTTCTCGTCCCTGCGGCTTCGAATCCCGCCCTCTCCGCTTTCGAAGGCGCCTCGAAGCATGAATTGCGGCTGCGCTGTGTGGACAGCGCGCGTGCACCCCTCGAGCTGGAGTCGGTGCGGTGCGCGGCACATCGAACGCTCGCGCGCGATGCTGTTATAAACAACGGTCATGTCGGTCTTCTCCCGTCCGCGCACGCTCGGGGCGCTGGTGATCGTGCTGGCGGGAGCGGTCGGTGGAGGCCTCGCCGCCGACCGCGGAGCAGGGCTCGTCGGGGCGCTCGTCGCGTCGGCCGCGGGCCTCGCCGCCACCCTCTACGTTGCCGGGGGGACGCCCGCCGTGTTGCTGCTCTCGGCTCGTGCCGCGAAGCGCGCGCGCGAGGGCGAGCGCCTCCCCGTTCTCTCCGCGGAGCTCGGCGACGAGGGGGCCGCCCTGTGGGAGGAACTCGACCTCGTGGCCGCCCGCGGGCGCTCGCTCCCCGCGGGCGACGCGAGAGCCGCGCGCGCGGCGCACGTCGAGGCGGGCGAGAGGCTCCTGCGGCTCCAGCAGGGGCTCGACGGGGGAGCCGCCGTCGCGAACGAGGTGAACGCTGCGGGCGCCCTCGCGGCTGAGCACGCGTCGGCCCTCGCGCGGGCGGCCGGCGACGCGGTCTCGGGCGTCGAGGCCATGGCCGCGTCGGTGCTCGCGGTGGCGCGCAACGTCGACGCGCTGCGCTTCACCGCCGAAGAGACCTCGTCGTCGATGAACGAGATGGACGTCACCATCGAGCAGGTGAAGGAGAATGCCGACGGCGCGGCGCGCATCAGCGAAGACGTGTCGCAGGACGCCGAGCGTGGCGTCGCGTCGATCAAGCACACCCTCGACGAGATCAACCTCATCAAGCGCACCGCCGAAGAGACCGTGGCCGTCATCGCACGGCTCGGCGAGCACATCGCCGCGATCGGCAAGATCACCAAGGTGATCGACGAGATCACCGAGCGCACGAACCTCCTCGCGCTCAACGCGGCCATTCTTGCGGCGCAGGCGGGCGAACACGGCAAGGGCTTCGCCGTCGTCGCCGACGAGATCAAAGACCTCGCCGAGCGCGCGGCCGAGAGCACCCGCGAGATCGCCGGCCTCATCGAGACCGTGCAGCTCGAGAGCCGCAAGGCCGTCACCTCGGTGGAGCGAGGCGCCGCCACCGTCGACCGCGGCGTGACGGTGAGCCACGCGACGGGCGAGGCCCTGCGCAAGATCCTCGAGAGCTCGCGGCGCAGCACCACCATGGTGCGCGCCATCGCGCGGGCCACCGTGGAGCAGGCCCGCGGGTCGCGCCTCGTGGCCGAGGCGTTCTTGAAGATCACCGAGACCGTGCAGCAGGTTGCCGTGATGACCGCGCAGCAGACGCGCGGGGCCGAGCAGGTGCAGCGCTCGTCGGAGCGCGTTCGCTCCGCTGTTGGGGCCGTTGAACGCGCCGTGCAAGAGCAGTCGCGGGGCGCGCGTCAGCTCGCGGCCGTGGTCGAGGTGGCCACGGCGCTCGCCGCGCAGGCGAACGCGTCGCACCGGGCGGCGGAGCGCTCCCTCGACGCCGTCGTGGCGACCGCGCCCAACGGCGAAGCGTCGTGAGCGCAAGCGCGCTCCTCTGCGCCGAGTGCGGCGCGTCGGTGGGAGACCCGAGGGCTGCGCGCTGCTCACGGTGCGGCGCCCCGCGCGCGGTGAAGGCAGAGCCGGCGCTCGCCGAGGGGCCCGTCGTCGATGCCGCGTGGCGCGACGTTCGGCGCGTGACGCTGGCCTTCCTCGCGGTGAACCTCGCGCTGCGCGTCGCGGTCGCCGCGGCGAGCCCGCGCGCGAGCCACCAGATCGGCGCGGCGGCGCTCGTGACGGGGGCCGTGGTCGGACTGTACCGGGCGTTCGGGCGGCGCAACCGCACGGCCCTCGCGGTGTGGGCGTGGGCGCTCACGGCGGGCGCGGTGATGGCCGCGCCGGGGGGCGTGTTGTGGTGGTACCTGGCGCGTCCGCCGGCGTGGCGGGGGGGCATGGCGGCGGCCTCGGTGGCGCTCGCCGCGGGGTGCGCCTGGGCGCTGCGAAGGGCGCGCGCCGTGATCGAAGGGTGATGCGCGGGCGCGCGACTTCGTGATGAACTCGCGCGCATGGCAACCTCGAAGAGAGACCTCATCGACGACCTCCGCGGCGCGCACGCCAACCTCACCCGCAAGCAGGCCACGCAGATCGTGAACGACGTGTTCGCGAGCATCGCGGCCACGCTGCGCAACGGCGACGCGGTGCGCCTCGCAGGCTTCGGCTCGTTCGTGGTGCGCGAGCGCGCGGCCCGCACGGGGCGCAGCCCCAAGACGCGCGAGACGATTCAAATTCCGGCGAAGAAGGTGGTGCGCTTCAAGCCCGCGAGCGCGTTTCAGGCGAGCGCCACGAAGCCCAAGAAGGCGAAGAAGAGCGCGGGCTGAGGGCCCTCAGTCGATCGACGAGCCGAAGAGCCCGTCGGCGCCGTCGGGCCCCGTGATGCTCACCGCGGGCGCGGCCGCCACGCCCGCCGCGCTGCCGTGATACACGTGCACGCGGCCCGCGCGGCTCGTGCCCGCGGTGAAGGCTCCGACCGCCACGTCGGCGAAGCCGTCGCCGTTGACGTCGCCCGCGCCTGCGACGCCGTAGCCGAACGCGCCCGCCACGCCGTCGGGGCCCGTGAGCGAGCGCGCGGGTGTGGTGCCGAGACCCGCTGCGCCGCCCGCAAAGATGTGCGCGCGGCCGACGCTGCCGAGGGCGTTCTGCGCGCCCACGATGACGTCGCCGTAGCCGTCGCCGTTGACGTCGCCCGCGCTCGCCACCGGGAAGCCGAAGTAGCCCGTCGCGTCGGGGCCGTTGAGCGTGAACGACGCCGCCGCCGCCGGGCCCGCCGCGCGCCCGAGGAACACGTACGCGCGCCCCGCGCTGCTCGCGGCCTGGTAGGCGCCCACGATGACCTCGCAGTACCCGTCGCCGTTGAGGTCGCCGGCGCCCGCCACCGAGTAGCCGAAGGAGCCGGCCACGTCGGGCCCCGAGATGCCCACCGCGGGGGCGCTCGCGAGGCCCGCCGCGCCGCCGAGGTACACGTACGCCGCGCCGCGACTCGACGCGACACCATTGGCCCCGATGATCACGTCGGCGTAGCCGTCGCCGTTGACGTCGCCGGCGCCTGCCACCGAGATGCCGAACGACGCGCTCCCCGTGACGGGCGAGTTGATCGTGAGGCTGGGCGCCGCCGTGATGCCGCCCGCGGAGCCGTAGTACACGTACGCGCGCCCGGTGCCGCCCGCGGCGAGGTATCCGCCCACGATGATGTCGGCGTAGCCGTCGCCGTTGATGTCGCCGGCGCCCGCCACCGAGTAGCCGAAGTATGCGCCCGCCTCGGGGCCCGTGACCGTGTTCGACGGCACCAGCGCGGGGCCCGCGGCGTTGCCGCTGTAGAGGTCGACGCGGCCGTTGCCGGCGCCCACGAGGTACGAGCCGATCACCGTGTCGGCGTAGCCGTCGCCGTTGACGTCGCCCGCGCTCGCCACCGAGTTGCCGTAGTACGCGTTGGCGCCCGCGAGGCCCGTGAGGCGCGTGAGCTGCGGCGTCGCGATGCCCGTGCCCGCGCGGCCCGCGTAGATCCACGAGCGCCCGGTGCCGCCGCCGGTGCCCGGCGCGCCCGCGACGATGTCGCCCACGCCGTCGCCGTTGGCGTCGTACACGCTGCCCCACGCGGCGGACACTGCGGCGCTGAGCGCGCCTACGGTGAGCGGCCACGGCGTCGAGGTGACGGTGCCCACGGTGGCGCCCGAGCGGCCGCGCACGCGCCAGAAGAGCGAGCCCGCGGGGAGGTTGGCGGGCGGCGCGCCCGTGGTGCCCGTGACGTCGAAGGTTGTGGCGACGGTGGCGCACGCGCGGTCGCGGCACACCTCGACGCGCGCGCCGTCGGTGCCCGCCGCGAGCGCCCAGCGAAACGAAGGCCTGCGCGAGGTGACCGTCGATGTGGAGGGCGGCCACACCTGCCGCGGCGCCGCGAGGCTCGCCATCGGCACGCAGGTGGCGCCCGACCGCACGAAGCCGGTGTTGCAGGTGAAATCGCAGGTGGTGCCGTTGCAGGTCGCGGTGCCGTTGGCGACGGCGGGGCAGGGCGAGCACGACGTGCCGCAGGCCGAGGGCGACGTGTCGAGCACGCAGTCGGCGCCGCACAGGTGGTAGCCCGCGTTGCACGTGACCCCGCAGGCCGCGCCGTTGCACGTG
>CAISKJ010000410.1 GCA_903885885.1 uncultured delta proteobacterium | reverse complement strand
TGCCCCGCGGGCCAGGCGAACTGCGGCGGCGCGTGCCGCACCGTCGCCACCGACGCGATGCACTGCGGCGCGTGCGGGCGCGCGTGCCCCGCGGGCAACACCTGCGTCGGCGGGGCGTGTCGGGCGGGCACCCCGGGCGGGCCCGACTTCCGGGTCAACTGGCTCGGCAGCACGGGCTGCGTGTCGGCCGAGCACGGGTCGGTCACCGGCGCCGAGCGCGGAGGCATCGCCCTCGCCAACACGCAGGTGTTCTACACGGGCCAGACGGCCACGGGGCGCTTCAACGTCGCGTCGCTCGAGGGCTCGGCCCTCACGACCCGCTACGACGCCATCGTGAGCAACCTGCGCACGGGCGTGGTGTACACCTTCGTCGACGCGACGGGCGCCCCCCTCGCGCCCCCCGGCGGCACGGCCGCGGCGCTCCGAGAGATCGACGGCGCCACCGGGGCCCTCACCGCGCGCACGCTCCCGCTCTCGGCCACCATCCCCATCACGGGCGGCGCGACCGCGAGCGCGGTGGGCTTCTTCTCCGGGTGGGATCGCCTCGTCGTCATGGCCGCGGGCCGCGCCTACAACATCGACCTCCCGTCGGGCGCGGTGCTCGACCTCGGGGCGTCGGCGGTCCCCACGCGGGCGCCCTGCGGGGGATGGGCCTTCTGGGGCGTCGCCGAGCTCAGCGCGAGCATCCCCTACGTGGTGTACGTGGCCGACACGAACACCATCGCGCGCCGGGCGCTGCCCACGGGCCCGGTCACGCCCGTGTCTACGTTCACGAGCCTCGGCAACATGTGCGGCTTCACCATCGCACCGGGCGCGAGGCGCTGGTATTTTCACCACGCGCGGGGCTCGCAGCTCGCGGGCTCGCCCACCGCGATGGAGACGCTGGGCTACTGCGACGCGTCGAGCTCGGTGGCCGGCGCCGCCTGCCCGCCCGACAACACCTCGTGCGGCGGCGTGTGCCGCGCCCTCATGACCGACGCGGCCAACTGCGGCGCGTGCAACACCGCGTGCGCGGCGGGTCAGGCCTGCCGCGCGGGCGCTTGTGTCGCCATCCCGGGGCGCTACACGCGCGGTACGCCGCCGCTCGCGGCGCCCTTCATCGACGCGTGCACCGCGCCGGGCCACCGCACGGTACTCCCGAGCGTCGACGACGCGGTGATCGGCGTCACGATGCCCTTCGATTTCCGGTACTGGGGCGTCGCCGCGCCCATGGGCTCGCCCATCACGGTGTCCACCAACGGGCACATGTTCTTCGGCACCGGGACGTTGGCGAACATCAGCGGCACCATCCCCTCGACGACGACGCCCAACGGCGTGCTGGCCCCGCAGTGGCGCGACCTCGAGACGCGCGCCGACGGCATCTGCGTCGCCACGGCGGGCGCGACGCCCGACCGGCGCTTCGTCGTTCAGTGGAGCAACGTCGGCGTGTATTCGTTTCCGAGCGTCGCGGGCAACCTCAACTTCGAGGTGGTGCTCAACGAGCGCGACCTCTCCATCGACTTTCTCTACACCACCATGACGGGCGCGACCGCGGCCACGGTGGGCATCGAGAACCAGGCGGGCACCCTCGGCGTCGGCGGCTGCCCCGCGGGGGCCACCACGTACTCGTGCGTGGTGCCCGCGAGCGCGGGCGTGCGCTTCACGCCGTCGCTGTGAGAGGCTTGCGCGCGGGCCCGGGGTCTGCGTAGCTTCGGCCCCCGTCGCGGGGGGTTCATCCCCGCGCACGCACCCGCGAGAGCACCCCCATGGCCACCGTCAACGCACACATCACTGGCACCGTCTGGAAGATCGAAGTCAAGGTCGGCGACCGCATCGAAGAGGGCACCGTCGTGTCGATCCTCGAGTCGATGAAGATGGAGATGCCCGTCGAGTCCGAGATCGCCGGCACCGTGACGAAGATCCTCGTGGCCGAGGCGCAGGCCGTCTCCGAGGGGCAGCCCCTCGTCGAGGTCGAGTAGCCTCCACCCGGCGCGCGCCGTCGGTGAGCGGGCGGCCGCGGTGCGCGCCCGCACCGGCAGCGTAGTGACAGCCCCGCGCGATCTGTGGCACTCACTCGGGTCGTGAACCTCCTCCCCGACCGTAACGCGAGCCGCCCCGGAGACGACCCGATCTTCGCCCTCAACCGCGAGGCCACGCAGCGCCGCGCGACGGGCGAGAAGATCATCAACGCCACCGTCGGCGCCCTCCTCGAAGACGACGGCTCGCTCGCCGTGCTCCCCTCGGTGGTCGACGCCATCCGCGAGGTGAACCCCCTCAAGGCCGCCGCGTACGCGCCCATCGCGGGCGTGCCCGAGTTTCTCGGCGAGGTGACGCGCGACCTCCTCGGCGGCACCTCGCTCGTCGATCAGGCCGTGGCGTGCTCCACCCCGGGCGGCACCGGCGCGCTGCGCCACGCCCTCTCGATCTTTCTCGACCACCGCCAGTCGATGGTCACCTCGTCGTTCTACTGGGGGCCCTACGCCACCCTCGCCGACGAGCACGAGCGCGGCGTCGTCACCTTCAACACCTTCGCGGCCGACGGCGGCATCGACCTCGCCGCGTTCGAACGCACCCTCGCCGAGACCGCCGCGAAGCAGGGCCGCCTGCTCGTGTTTCTCAACGACCCCTGCCACAACCCCACGGGCTACTCGATGACCCGCGACGAGTGGACGGCCGTCTCGGGCATCATGCGCGAGCAGTCGCAGCGCGTGCCCACCGCCGTGCTCGCCGACGTGGCCTACCTCGCCTACGCCCGCGACCAGAAGTCGTTTCTGAAGCACCTCGAGCCCCTCACCGACAAGGCCGCCGTGCTCTTCGCCTGGTCGGGCAGCAAGGCCTTCACCCAGTACGGCGCGCGCATCGGCGCCCTCATCGCCTGCACCGCCGACGCGAACACCCGCAACGCCATCGGCCGCGCCCTCGCGTGGGCCTGCCGCGGCACCTGGAGCAACTGCAACGCCGCGGGCCAGCACGCCGTCGCGCGCTGCCTCGCCGACGCCTCGCTGCGCGCCCGCGTCGACGGCGAGCGCGACCGCCTGCGCGCCCTCCTCGACGCCCGCGTCGCGGCGTTCAACCGCGCCGCCGAGGGCACCGCGCTGCGCTATCCGCGCTACGACGGCGGATTCTTCGTCACCGTGTTCGCGCGCGACGCGAAGGCCGCCGCGGAGAAGCTCAAGGCCCGCGGGGTGTTCACCGTTCCGCAGGCCGGCGCGCTGCGCGTGGCCCTCTGCAGCGTGGCGCAGTCCGACGTGCCCGCCCTCGTCGCCGCCCTCGACGAGTCGGTAGTTTAAACACACCCTGAATCGCGCTTGACCCGCTGTTGTTTGGGGGGTCACATCGACGCGTTCAACCCGCCACGAGGGGGCGTCGGGCACCCCCCGACGTCTGAGAGGGTGTCGCGTATGTCTCGCTCGATCCGCCCATTTGCGCGTCGGCACCTGGCGTCTCTTTCCGTCGCCGTCGGCGCCGGGGTGGGCGCCCTTGTGGCCGCGTTGCGTCGCGCCAACGCGCGGGCCGCGAGCGCCGAGCGCGCGCGCTCCGCCGCGGCCGAGCGACTGCGGTTGTTCGTCGAGCACGCGCCCGCGGCGATCGCCATGTTCGACAGCGAGATGCGCTACATGGCCGCGAGCCGGCGCTACGCGGTCGACTATCGCCTCGAGGGCGTGGCGCTCGCCGGGAGGTCGCACTACGAGGTGTTTCCCGAGATGCCGCCGTGGTGGCGCGCGGTGCACCAGCGCTGCCTCGCGGGCGCCGTCGAGCGCTGCGACGCCGAGCCCTTCGTGCGCGCCGACGGCTCCGTCGACCTCGTGCGATGGGAGATCCACCCGTGGCGCGACGACGAGGGCCGCGTCGGCGGGCTGTTTCTCTTCAGCGAGGTGGTCACCGCGCGCGTCAACGCCGAGCGCGCGCGACGCACCGCCGAGGATCAGCTCGCCACCCTCGTCGCGAGCGTGCCCGGCGTGCTGAGCTCGGTGTCGCAGCGCGCCGAGGGCGACCTCGCGCTCACCTTCGCGGCGCAGGGCACGCGCGAGCTCTTCGGGTTTACCTCCGACGAGCTCGCCCGCGACCGCGCGCTCTGGGCCTCGCGCGTGCACCCCGACGACCTCGCGAAGATCCACCTCGCGCTCGACGCGGGCCTGCGCGACCTCAGCCGCAGCCACACCCTCTACCGCTACGAGCACCCCACGGAGGGCAGCCGCTGGATCGAGAGCTGGCAGGTGCCGCAGCGCGGCCCCGACGGCGTCGTGTGGTTCGGCTACCAGATCGACGTGACCGAGCACCAGCGCCTCAACGAGCGCTACCAGCAGGCCCAGCGGCTCGAGAGCGTGGGGCGCCTCGCGGGCGGCGTCGCGCACGATTTCAACAACCTCCTCACGGTGATTCTCTGCTGCGCCGAGTCCATCGACGATGACATCGCCCGCGGCGCCGCGGCCGACCTCGACGACGTGCGGCAGATTCGCGCCGCCGGCGAGCGCGCGCGCGACCTCACGCGGCAGCTCCTCGCCTTCGCGCGCAAGCAGGTGACCGCCCCCGTGGCGCTCGACCTCAACGAGGCCCTGCAGCGCACGCAGCGCATGCTCTCGCGGCTCCTGGGCGAAGACGTCGCGCTGCGCGCCGAGCTGCAGCCCGACCTGTGGCCCGTGTACTGCGACCCCGGCCAGGTCGAGCAGGTGATCATGAACCTCGCGGTGAACGCGCGCGACGCCATGCCCCGCGGCGGCGTGCTCACCCTCGCGACGCGCAACGCGTCGGAGCCCGAGGGCGACCGCGACGTGCCCGACCCCGACGTCGGCGACTGGGTGCAGCTCGTCGTGCGCGACACCGGCACGGGCATGAGCGCCGCCGTGCGCGAGCACCTCTTCGAGCCGTTTTTCACCACCAAGGAGCAGGGCAAGGGCACCGGCCTCGGCCTCGCCACGGTGTACGGCATCGTGAAGCAGTCCGGCGGGCACATTCACGTCGAGAGCGAAGAGGGCCGCGGCGCCACCTTCATCTTGTGCTTTCCGCGCCTCGTGCGCGAGGTCGCCCCCGCGTCGCAGCGCGCGCCCGCGGCGGCCCGCGGCGGCACCGAGACCATCCTCGTGGCCGAAGACGAGGTCGCCGTGCGCACCGTCATCGCGCGCGTGCTCCACGCCGCGGGCTACACCGTGGTGCTCGCCGCGAGCGGCGACGAGGCGCTCGCGCTCGTCGAGCGCGCCGCGACGCCCATCGACCTCGTGCTCACCGACGTGGTGATGCCCGGCCTCGACGGTCTCGCCCTCGCCGACGCCGTCGCGCGCGTGCGCCCGAACCTCCCCGTGGTGTTCATGTCGGGCTACGCCGACGAGGCCCTCGACGAGCGCGAGGTGCGCGCCCGCAGCGTGACGATCCTGCCGAAGCCCTTCACCCCGGCGCTCCTCCTCGAGCGCGTGCGGCAGGGCCTCCAACCGAGCTGAGGCCGCCGCGCGCGGCGACGCACCGCAGCGGCTCGAAGCTCATCGAGCGCGAGGTCGTCGAGGGCGCCGAACCCGTGGCGCGCACCGGAACACGTGTGCCGCTCCAGCGGAAGCCGTGTTCCGCTCCGCCGTCGCGTCGCAACCTCGCGAACGACCGCCACTCGGTGATGCCCCAGGCCCGGCCCTCGTCGACCTTCCAGGCGACGACGCGCCACGCGTTCCAGTCGGCGTAGTCGCCGGGCGGCGCTGCGCGCGCCTTCGCGGTGGTGACGGCGCGGCGCGCGGCAGGTACAACGGTCGCGCCCGGGGTCCGCGAAGAGAGGCCAGAGATCGTGATGAGTCGCCGGTTGCCGCACGCTCCGTTGGGTTCGCTCTCCTGCATCGCGCTCGTCGTCGCGTGCACCATCGACGCCGCGCCCCCGCAGCCGACGCCCGCGCCCGCGTGCCCCCGGCACGACGCCTCGCGCCAGGGCGCCCCCCCGCCGCGCAACCCGGTCACCGTGGTGCACGTCGCCCCGGGCACGTCGGCGCCGCTGCAGCTCGCGGTGCACGCCTGCGCGGGCCTGCGCAACCGCGCCCTCGGCGGGTCGGTGTACGTCGACGCCGACGCGCACGACACGCCGTGGATCACCGACCTCGCCCTCAGCCCCACGGCCACCGTCGAGGCCGACGCGTTTGTGCGCGCGTGCGTCGCGGCCTTCCCCGCGTGCGTCCGCTACGACTACGGCGCCCAGCGCCCGCTGCTGCCGAACATTCTCACCGTGGCCGCGGCGCTCGGCGCGGTGCCCGTCGACGCGAGCCTCGACGTCACCTGCGGCAGCACGGCCTTCGACGCCGTGGCCGCGCTGCGCGAGCGAAACACCCCCGAGCTCGCCACGCGCTACGTGTTCGAGCAGTACGCCGCGCAGACCACGGGCCTCGCGATGCTCAACCCCGGCTACGACACGGGGCCCACCAACCCCGCCGCGCCGGCCCTCACGCGCGACATGGGCCCCGCCCTCGTCGACTTCGTGTTCTCGCAGAAGCTCTTCGTGGTGTTTCTGGTCAACGGCTGCACCGAGGGGCACCCCGAGCGCACGCTGCTCAGCAACATCGTAAACGCCAACCGCTGGCCCACCCCGCTCGGCGTGTACGGGTACAACAACTCGTGGAACGTGGCGGGCGGCTACCTCCACGAGGCGCAGACGCGCTGCCTCGACTCGCGCAACATGGGGGCCATCGCCAGCGAGACGAGCAACCTGTCGTTCTTCGCGACGCGCGCGGCGCCCATCACCGAGTCCAACGTGGTGACGCAGAACGCGCTCGAGGCCGTCACCTACGACCCGAGCCGCACCTACGTGGCCTTCGTGGTCGGCGACGGCGACAACATCGCGTACATCACCAGCACGCGCCGCGACTGGTTTCGCCAGCGCGTCGCCGCGTGCGAGGCCGGCGCCCCGTGCCCGCCGCTCACGTGGACGATCTCGCCGCACCTCACGCGCGTCGCCCCCGACCTGCTCCGCTGGTACTACGACCAGAGTCACCGGACGGGCCACGACTACTTCACCCTCCCGCCCAGCGGGCACCTGTACGCCTACCCCTCGTCGCTGGCCGACGCCGCGCAAGACCGCTTCGTCGCCGCCACCGAGGAGGACGCGTGCGTCCTCGGCCTCGCGGGCACCGTGCACTGGGACTGGGCGGGCACCTGGCGCGACGCCGAAGGGGTCTTTCTCCCGAAGTACGCCACGCGGGGTGGGGCCATCCGCGGGGTGTTCCCGGTCAACGTGCCCTACCTGATCCCCACCTTCACGTGGTGGCCGCCCGACCACTTCTACGAGGTGCTCACCGGCGCCGACGGCGGCCGCGTG
Source organism: uncultured delta proteobacterium (assembly GCA_903885885.1). Lineage (GTDB taxonomy): Bacteria > Myxococcota_A > Polyangia > Polyangiales > CAISKJ01. The sequence goes on along the minus strand of CAISKJ010000410.1, from coordinate 4,107 downwards.
GCGGTGTTTCGCCCGCGCGAGTGGCGCGGCGTCAGCAACGACGCCGACATCCATCAGCTGAGCCCGCAGCGCATGGCCGACGAGCTCGGCGGCCACCCGCGGGGCACCGTGACCTGGGTCTACCTCACCAGCGACGGCGGGCTCACGCTCGAAAACTCGTTCCTGGCGCTCGCGCGGCTGCTCCCGCCGCACGTGCAGCTGGTGAGCACCGACACGGCCGCGCGCCTCGCCCTCGCCGCCCGGGCGCGCTGACGCGCGCAACGGCTTCTGCTCGCGCCCCAAAGCGGCGTAACGTCGCCGCACGATGGACTTCTCCGAATCCGAGACGGTCACCACCCTCCGCGGTGTGGTGCGCGATTTCTTCAAGCGCGAGGTGCTCCCGCTCGAGGCCTCGGTGCGCCGCGACGGCTTCGTCGCCTCGCTGCCGAGCTTGGCCCGCGCGCGAGACCGCGCCCGCGAGACGGGCCTCTTCGCCGCGTTCATGCCGAAAGACGTAGGCGGCGCCGGCCTCACGCTCCTCGAGTTCGCGTGCATGAGCGAGGAGCTCGGGCGCAGCCCCATCGGGCACTACGTGTTCAACTGCCAGGCGCCCGACGTCGGCAACATGGAGCTGCTTCACAAGTTCGGCACCGACGCCCAGAAGGAGCGGTTTCTGCTCCCCCTCGTGCGCGGCGAGATCCGCAGCTGCTTCACCATGACCGAGCCCGAGCACGCGGGCTCCAACCCCGTGTGGCTCTCGACCACCGCGCGCCGCGACGGCGACGACTGGGTGATCCGCGGGCACAAGTGGTTCACCACGGGCCACGAGGGCTCGGCCTTCGCCATCTGCATGGCCGCCACGAACCCCGAGGCCTCCGAGGCCCACGCGCGCGCCAGCATGATCCTCGTGCCCACCGACACCCCCGGCTTCGAGCGCATCGCCAACCTGTCGATCATGGGCGACCGCGGCGGCGACTGGGCCAGCCACGCCGAGGTCACCTACCACGACGCGCGCGTGCCCCTCGACAACCTCCTCGGGGGCGAAGGCATGGGCTTCGCGCTCGCGCAGGAGCGCCTGGGCCCCGGGCGCATCCACCACTGCATGCGCTGGATCGGCATCTGCGAGCGCGCCTTCGAACTCATGTGCACGCAGGCCGCGACGCGCGAGCTCGCGCCGGGCAAGCCCCTGGGCTCGCGCCAGATGGTGCAGTCGTGGATCGCCGAGAGCCGCGCCGAGATTCACGCCGCGCGCCTCATGGTGCTGCACGCCGCGTGGAAGATCGAGCACGAGAGCGCCTACGCCGCCCGCGAGGAGATCTCGCTCATCAAGTTCACCGTCGCGCGCACGCTGCAGCGGGTGCTCGACCGCGCGCTCCAGTCGCTCGGCGGCCTGGGGATGACAGACGACACGCCCATCGCCTTCTGGTGGTCGCACGAGCGCGCCGCGCGCATCTACGACGGCGCCGACGAGGTGCACATCGAGGCCGTCGCCCGCAGGATTCTCCGTAGCTATGGGATGAAGAAGCCCGCTTGAGGGGAGGCCATGGCAGAACCAATCACCGTACCGAAGAGCGCCGCCGACGCCGCGCAGCAGAGCGGCCACGGCTGCGTCGACTGTGAGCAGAAGAAGCCCGCGGTAGACACCGCGCACCCGTGGCTCCGCAAGCTGGCGACGGCGAAGCTCGCCAACGGCGACGACGGCAGCTGCGTGCGCACCACCCTCGGCAACATGGATCGCCTCGGCATCCCGAGCTTCGCCGGCGGCACCATGGGCGACCCCAACAACTCGCGCGGGGCCATGGTGCAGATGATTCGCAACGGCCAGTGGACGTCGATGCCCCTCGAAGGCTCCCAGCTGCGCACCATCGCGAGCCCCTATGGCACCGTGAAGGCCAACGTGCTCAACGCCGACGCCTACGAGCGCATGGCGAAGGCCGGCGAGGTGCCCAGCGGCGCGGTGATCTTTCAGACCCGCCACGGGTGGAGCGCCAACAGCACGGCGAGCGGCAACGACATGGGCATCGTGCGCGACGGCGGGCGCGTGACCCACAACTACCGCCCCATGAGCCCGGTGATCTACTCCGACGCGCGCGAGGTGGTGGTGCTCGTTCCGCGGGGCTCGATCTCACGCTGAGCGAACGTTGTCGGCGACGCCAACGACCAGGGCGCCCCAGCCTGCCGCCGCACGGGGACCCCGGCATGGAGCCCACGTCGCAGCGCCCGTGCGCGGGCGAGGCGCTCAGGGCGCGAGCAGCGTGCGGCGTATCTCGTCGGCCTGCGCGAGAATGGCCGCGCGTCGCTCCGGGGCGAAGCCCGCGAGGTTCTTGTAGGGCATCGCCATGCGCGGGTTCGACGCGAGGGCCCCTTCGTTCTCGAGGAGAAAGGCCCAGTACAGCACGTTGAAGGGGCACGCCCGCGCGCCGAGCTTCTCCGCGGGGTCGAAGGCGCAGCCGCCGCAGTAGTCCGACATCCGCGCGATGTACGCGCCCGAGGCGGCGTAGGGCTTCGACGCCATGACCCCGCCGTCGGCGTAGAGCGCCATGCCGTGCGTGTTGGGCAGCTCCACCCACTCGAGCGCGTCGGCGTAGACCGCGAGGTACCAGCGCTCGACCTCGTCGGGCGCGATGCCCGCCAGCAGGGCGAGGTTGCCCGTCACCATGAGCCGCTGAATGTGGTGCGCGTAGGCGTTTCTGCGGGTGTCGTCGACGCAGCGCGCGACGCAGCGCATGGGCGTGGGCGCGCCCCAGTACGCCGCGGGCAGCGGGCGGCGCGCCCCGAGCGCGTTGCTGCGCCCGTACTCGGGCATGCGGAGCCAGTAGAGGCCGCGCACGTACTCGCGCCACCCGAGAATCTGCCGCACGAAGCCCTCGACGGCGTTGAGCGGCGCCCGGCCCGCGCGCCACGCCTCGACGGCGCGGTCGCACACCTCGCGGGGCAGCAGCAGCCCGAGGTTCATCGCCGCCGCGAGCACGCTGTGAAAGCCGAAGGGCGCGTCGTCGCGCATGGCGTCCTGGTAGTCGCCGAAGCGGGCGAGGCGCTCGGCCACGAAGCGGTCGAGCGCGCGCAGCGCGTCGGCGCGCGTGACGGGCCACGCGAAGCCGTCGAGCGCCCCGAAGTGATGCCCGAAGCGCGCGGCCACCAGGTCGAGCACCGCGCGGGTGATGGCGTCGGGCTCGAAGCGCGGCGGCGGCGGCACCGCGAGGCCCGCGGGCATGCGCTTGCGGTTGTCGTGGTCGAAGTTCCACTGGCCGCCGGCGGGCGCGTCGCCCTCCATGAGCAGCCCCGTCGCGCGGCGCATCTCGCGGTAGAAGTACTCCATGCGCAGCCCGCGGCGCCCGTCGGCCCAGCGGCGAAAGCGTTCGTGATCGCACAGGAAGCGGTCGTCTTCGCGCAGCTCGACGGGCGCCCCGACGGCGGCGGCCCAGCCGTCGGCCATCGCGCGCACGCGCCACTCGGAGGGCTCGGTGACCACCACCCGCGCCGCGCCGTGACGGCGCACGGCGTCGCGCAGCGCGGCGGTGAAGCTCCCCGGGTTGGCCGGGTCGTCGAGGCAGAGGTAGTCGACGCGCGCCCCCTCGGCGCGCAGCGCGTCGGCGAAGTGGCGCATGGCCGAGAAGAACATCGCGATCTTCTGCGGGTGGTGCGGCACGCTCGTGGCTTCGTCGTGCACCTCGGCGAGCAGCACGACGTCGCGCGCGAGGTCGAGGTCGCGCAGCGACGACACGCCGCGGGTAAGCTGGTCGCCGAGCACGAAGCGCAGGGTGCTCACGGCGCCACCGCGCGCGGCGGTGTCGGGTGAAGCGTCGTCCGCGAGGCTGAGATCACGCATGAGGCTCCCGCGCGGCGGCGCGTTGACGGTCGGTGCAAGCGCTCCGATGCCGCGATGCAACGACCGGGTGCAGCGCCACGACACGGCCACGCGGCGAAGCGGCCCACCGAAGGGAGCACCGCCCCGAAGGCTTCGCGACGCCAAAGACTATGGCGCCATAGCCTACAGCCACACTGGAATCACACGCTCTCTCTGGGGGTCACTTCGCGAGCTTGTCGAGCAGCGTCTTGGCCCATGAACGCAGGGCTTCGAGCTCCTTGCGGGCGGCCTCGCGGGCGTCGTCGTCGCCGTCGTTGAGG